>JAHBWE010000006.1:300000-462159 GCA_019637155.1 Labilithrix sp.
GTGTCGAGGAAGGTCTGCGCGCGACCCGTGAAGGCGCCGCCGGTGAGGAACACCGTGCGCTTCGCGAGCTCCGGGTCGTCGTGCGTCAACACCTCGTGGAGCTCGATGCCGGAGAGCTCGGACATCACCAGATCGCACAACATCGCGTCGTAGCTGCCGCCGGCGCGGACGAGGTCGAGCGCCTCGCGGCCGTTTCGTGCCTGCGCGACCTCGAAGTCGCGCGCGAGGATGCGCGTCAGCGAACGGAGGACGAGCGGGTCGTCGTCGACGACGAGGACGCGGCGCTGGAGCGCGGACTCCTTCTGCGTCTTCGTCGCGTCGTCCGCTCCCGCCTCCACCGTGGGGAGCGCCACCTTCGCGATCGTCCCACCCCCCGGGCGCGGCGAGAGCGTGAGCTCGCCGCTGTGCGCGGAGACCGCGGCGCGCGCGATGGCGAGGCCCATGCCGGGGCGGCGCGGCTTCGTCGAGAAGTAGGCGTCGAAGACCTTGCTCGCGATCGCGGGATCGATGCCCGAGCCCGTGTCGCTGATCTCGAGGACGACCGTGCCGCGGCCCTGCTGCCGCGTCTCGACCGTGATCTCGTTGTTCGTCACCATGCCCTCGGGCATCGCCTGCGCGGCGTTCACGAGGAGGTTCAAGACGAGCTGCGCCAGCTTCGCCTCGTTGCCGATGATCGGCACCGCCGCGTTGAGCTTCTTCGTGAGCTTCGCGCGGTGGCGGATCTCGGCGAAGACGATGTTGCAGCACGACTCCGTGATCGTGTTGATGTCGACCCGGCCCGAGCGATGGTCCGGGCACGCGAACACGCGGACGTCGCGCACGATGTTCTGGACCCGCTGCGAGGCGCTGTGCGCCTCCTGCAGCATCGTGCGGAGCTCGCCGAAGTCGTCGAGCGTGTCTTCCGGGACCTTGCCCTCGAGCTCGCCGGTGACGTGGACCGCCTCCTCCACGTTCGCGAGGACGACCGCGAGCGGGTTGTTGATCTCGTGCGCGAGGCCGGTCGCGAAGGAGCCGATCGCGGTGACCGACACCGAGGCGGCGAGCTTCTCCTCCTCCGTCTTCTTCCGCGTGAGGTCGCGCACGAACACGAAGTGGCCGCGGCCGCCCGCGCGCGCGTTGATCGAGATCTGGAGCGGGAGGAGCCGGTTGTCCTTCCGGATCGCGCGCGCCTCCGTCTCGTGGAGCTCGTCGGGCCGCGCCGCCGCGAGCGCGGAGGCGACGTGGGCGCGATCGCTCGGGTGGATCAGATCGAGGAAGGGCATGCCCTCGATCTCGCCGACCGCGTAACCGAGGAGCGAGTGGATCGCCGGGTTGCCGCCGACGCACATGCCGCGCTCGTCCACGCGCGTGATCGCGTCGACCGCGTGGGCGAGCGCCGCGGAGAGCTCGTTGATCTCCGCGAGGCGGCGCACCCGCTCCACCGCGTAGGCGACCGAGAGCGGGAGGCCGGGCCACGCGCGCTCCGCCTTCACGATGTACTCCTGCGCGCCGAGCTCCACCGCGCGGAGGCCGAGGTCCTCGCGATCGTCCCCCGTGAGCACGAGCACCGCGCCGCCGTGCGCCGCGGCATGGATGTTCTCGAAGGTCGAGAGGCCGTCGGAGTCCGGCAGGCCGAGGTCGGCGACGCACGCGTCGAAGCGCGCCCCCGCGAGGCGAGCCTTCGCGTCGGCGAGCGAAGCCACGCGCTCCACCACGAACTCGATCCGCTTGAAGCGGGTGAGCACGCGCGTGATGAGCGCCGCGTCGTCGTCGTTGTCTTCTACGAGGAGAACCGTCGTCCTCATGCCTCTCCCAAGGACGAAGCGAGAGTACCAGGCCTCGTTCAGTGCGTCGCGCCGAAGACAGGGAGCGTGAACGTCACGTCCGTGCCGGTGCCCAGTGTGCTCTCGATGCGCAGATCCCCGCCCAGTCTTCCGACGAGGCGTTTGCACTGTGCGATGCCGAGCCCGGTGCCTGCGTCGCGCGTCGTGTAAAAAGGGGTGCCGAGCTTCGAGAGGACGTCGGGCGGGATCCCCGGGCCGTTGTCGTGAACCGAGACGGTCAGGAAACCGTCCGCCACCGCCGTGTGGATGCGGACGACGCCCTCCCGCACGTGGTGCTCCTCGAGCGCCTGCTGTGCGTTCCGGATCAGGTTCACGATGACCTGGAGGAGGTCGGTCGAGGTCGCGCGCACGCGCGGGAGGTCGCTCGGTCCCTCGAAGACGAGCTTGCTCCCGCCCGCGATCCCGCCGCTCCGACACATCGAGAGCGCGAGCTTCAACACCGGTCCCGGCGCGACGTCGCCGCTCGTCGGCGGCGCGGTGTCGTGGCGCTGGAACTGGCGCATCTGCTTCATGAGGTCGGTCATGAACGTCGCGCAGCTCGCGAGGTTCGACGCGAGATCGGGGAGCTCCTCGCCGAGGGCGGCGAGCGTCGAGCGCTCTTGCTCGGTCAGCTTCGTGTCGCCGTTCGCGATGCGCGACAGCGCGGGCGCGACCTTCGAGAGCTCGCTCAGCTGCTCGGCGCTCATCGACACCGCCATCACCGGTTGGTTCAGGTCGTGGAGCACGGCGGCCGAGACCTGACCGAGCGTGCGGAGGCGCTCCGTCTGCACGAGGCGCAGCTGGAGCGCGTTGTTCTGGCGACCGGCGACGAACGCCTCGAGCGCCCAGCGCAACGTCTCTTCGAGCTCGGTCCGATCCCACGGCTTGATGACGTAGCGCGCGACGAGCCCTTCGTTCACCGCGCCGAGGATCGGCTCGAGATCGCTGTAGGCGGTGAGGATCATGCGGACGGTGTCCGGCGAGACGTCCTTCACCCGCCGCAAGAGCTCGTCGCCGCTCATCCCCGTCATCCGTTGATCGGAGACGATCACCGCGACGGGCTCGTGCGTCTTCGCGCAGAAGTCGAGCGCCTCCTCGGCGGAGGCGACCGCCTTGATCTTGAACTTCTTGCCGAACGTCGCTTGGAAGACGACGCGGTTCGCGTGCTCGTCGTCGACGTAGAGGATCAGTTGTTCGGTCGGAGTCGGAGTCATGACGGACTCGCGCTGATTCTACCGGCTTCCCTGATTGAGACGTCAGGATTCGAGCGGCATCTCCAGGCGGAAGACCGAGCCTCCGCCGTGCCGTCGGACGTCGAGCGAGCCGCCGTGACGGAGGGCGATGTCGCGCGCGGTGGAGAGCCCGAGGCCGGTGCCGCTGCCCGCGGGCTTCGTCGTGAAGAAAGGCTCGAAGATCCGCTCGCGGAGGTCCTCCGGGACCCCCGGGCCGCTGTCGGTGACCTCGAGCACGACGCGCTGCTCCTCGAGCCCGCTCCGCACCTCGACCCATCCGCCGCGGCCGGCGGCGTGGGCGCCGTTCTCGAGCAGGTTCGTGAGGACCTGCGCGAAGAGCGGCTCCGCGCAGCGGATCGGGCCGGTGTACTCGAGCTTCTCGCGCAGGCTCACGCCGTCGAGCGTGTGCTGCATCGTCGTCTTCACCCGGCGCAGGAGCGCGTCGAGCGGCACGCCCGCGCGCTTCAGCTCCACGCCGCGCTTGAACCCGAGGAGCTCGCGCGAGAGGGAGCCGACCTGGTTCGCGCAATGTTCGATCACGTCGAGCAGCTCGGCCGTCATCGAGCCGGCCTCGAGGACCTCGGCGGGGAGGAGCTCGCGCAGAGGGGCGACCGCGTTGACGATGCCGTTCGCCGGGTTCCGGATCTCGTGCGCGAGGCCGGCCGAGAGCGTGCCGAGCGCGGCGAGCTTCTCCGTCTCGAGCAGCTGCAGCGCGAGGGCGCGGATCGCGAGCTGCGAGCGCACGCGCGCGCGGAGCTCCTCCGGCTCGAACGGTTTGTGGATGTGATCGATCGCGCCGGCGTCGAAGCCGGCGAGCTTGTCCTCCACTCCGCCGAACGTCGTGAGGATGAGCACCGGCGCCATGCGGTTGTTCGGGAGCGCGCGGAAGCGCTTCGTGAGCTCGATGCCGTCGATGCCGGGCATCGCGATGTCGGTGATGAGGAGATCGGGCGCGTGGTCCTTCGCGAGCGCGAGCGCGCTCGTGCCGTCGGGCGCCGCGATGACGCGGTAGCTCGTCGCGAGCAGCTTCGCGGTGTGGTCGCGGAGCGCGGGGTCGTCCTCGGCGAGGAGGATCGTCGCGCGCGCGCCGCCGCGCATGCACTCGTAGATGCGAGGCTCCGCGAGCGCGCTGCCCGCGGCGCCGTAGTCTTCGGGGCGGAGCGCCGGCGCGTTCGCGTCGTTCGCTGCGGTCGCGCCCTCCGCCGACTCCGCCGGCTCCGCGAGCTCCGCCGGCTCCGCGAGCGGGAGCTCGACGCGGAAGAGCGCGCCGCCGCCCGGCGCGTCGAGCACGGAGGCGGCGCCGCCGTGCGCCTCCGCGAGCTCCTTCACGAGCGAGAGGCCGAGGCCGCTTCCGCCGATCGCGGCCTTGCGCGCGCCTTCGCCGCGCTCGAAGCGACCGAAGAGGCGCTTCTTCAGGTCGTCGTCGATGCCGGCGCCGTCGTCCTGCACCTCGAGGACCGCGCGGCCGTCCTCTCGCCGCACGGCGACGTGGACGGTCCCTCCCTTCGGCGTGAACTTCAGCGCGTTCGAGACGAGGTTCGCCATGATGCGCTCGAGCGCGTTCGGATCGGCGAGGACGATCGTCCCCGTCGCGACGTCGTGCGAGAGCGTGAGCGACGCCGCCCCCGCCGCCGCGGTCCACGCCTCCGCGACCGCGCCGGCCATGCGCCCCAGATCGCAGCGCGTCGTCGCGAGCTTGACCTCGTTCTCGCGTCCCTCCGCGAGGATGAGGAGCTCGTCGACCATGCGGAGCACGCGGCGCGCGCCGTGCTCGATCGCGCTCAGCGTCTTCTCCGCCGCGGGGTCGACGTTGCCGCTCCGCCGCGCCTCCGCGACGGCGAGGAGGATGAGCGAGAGCGGAGAGCGGAGGTCGTGGTTGACGTTCGCGAAGATGCGATCGCGCGCTTCCTTCGCCTCGCGGAGCTCGGCGGTGCGCTCGGCGACGCGGGCCTCGAGGCCGCGGCGGTAGTCGTCCAGCACGAGGTACGAGATCGCGTTGTCGATCGCCATCGCGATGTTCGGGACGATGAACGCGAGGAGCTCCTCGCGCTCGACCGGGTCGGCGTGGGCGTACGCGCAGACGCGGATCGTGCCGTTGCGGCGGCCGTCCTGGCCGACGAGCTCGCGGTCCCAGCACGTGACGCCGCCGGCGCCGTGCGACGCCTCGCGCACGATCGAGAGGCCGTCGATCTCGACGTCGAGGGCGAACGTCACCGTCGCGTAGCCGCCGACGTCGATCAGCGCCTTCGCGATCGCGTCGAGGCTCACGTCGAGGTCGAGGTGGCGCTGGACGAGCTCGTTGACGCGGTGGGCGGTCGAGAGCTGCTTCGCCTGGACCTCCAGCTTCGCCTTCTGCCGCTCGATCTCCTGGTAGCGCGCCTGGAGCGCGATCTCGGCGTCGTCGAGCTCGCTCGCGATCTCGCGTGACGCCGTCACCCAGTTGTACGCGCGCCGCAGCGTGCTGACGCGCTCGCTGCCGGCCGGCAGCGTCACGTCGAAGCGCATGCCGCGCTCGATCGGCACGAGCGTGATGCCGGCCTCGCTCTTCCCGAACATGAGCGGCACGACGCGGAAGCCGCCCTTCACGAGGAGGAAGAACTCGGGGGAGTGGACGTACCCGTCGTCGATGCGGACGTCGAGGCTGAGCCGGTTCGTTCCGAGGTCGTGGAAGTCGGTCGTCGTGCAGTCGTGCATCTGACTGCCGCCGCCCTTCTTCCCCTTCTTCGTCCCGTTCGCGAGCCAGCGATAGAACTCCTTCGGCGTGAAGAGCGCGCTCGCGAGGAGGCGCGCGTAGCGGAGGAAGGGCGAGTCGATCCACGACGCGCCCTGGGCTTCGATCTCGTCCGGCGTCCAGATGCGGCGGAGGTTCGTCATGAGCTGGGCGAAGTCCGCCCAGTCGATGCGCTCGTGCTTGTTCTGGAGGTGGGCGAGCGGGATGTCGACCCCGCGCGTCCAGACGTCCGGCGGAAGACCGCGCTTCTTCAGCTCACGGAAGTGGACGTCCAGGACACGGCACGAGACTTCTTTCATGACACCGACTTCAGCGCCCCCATCGCATCGCCATTCCGGACCACGTCATCCCGGTTCCACCGGAGAAGCCGGCGACGACGTCGCCGGGGCGGAGCAGACCTTCCTTCTCGGCTACGGCCAGCTGCAGGGGAAGGTTCACCGAGCTCACGGTGCCGGTGTAGTGGAAGTGCTCGACCGTCTTCGCGTGGGCGAGGCCGGCGCACGCCTGGGTGACGGGGAGGAGCCACTTGAACCCCTGATGCCCGGCGAAGAACGACACGTCCGACGGCGCGAGGCGCGCCTTCTCGAGCGCCTCGCCGACGAACTGCTTCGCGCGATCGGCCATCCGGACGACCATGTCGAGGTTCGCGGCTCGGTCCTCGGAGTAAATCACGCAGCGATCGTCCTGCCAGCGCTTGCCGGGGACGCCGCACAGGAGCGCGCCCCAGAGGTTGCCGTTCTGGTGGTGAGAGAAGGAGAGGAGACCACGACCCTCGCTGACCTCGCCGAGCACCACCGCCGATCCGGCGTCGCCGCCCCAGGCGTCGATCATCTCGCCCGAGTCGGGGAAGCGGGTGAGGGCGGAGGACTGCGTGAGGAGAGCGTACTTGATCGCCCCGCTCTGGATCATCGCCTGCGCGAGGCTGAGCTGGAGCATGAACGAGTTGCAAGCAGCGTCCGTGCCCATCACCATCGTCCGCTGCGGGAGGCCGAGCTTGCCGGCGACCATCGCGGCGGAGGGGACGTTGATGTAGTCGACGCAGATCTGGTGGCTGAGGACGAGGCCGATCTCGTCCTTGTCGATGCCCGCGCGTGCGATCGCCTCACGCGCGGCGAGCGTCTCCATGTCGGAGGCGGTCATGTCGTCGGCGACGACCCGCCGCTCCACCGCGCCCTGGAACGGATCGTTCGCGAGCGCGGCGAGCGCCTCGAGCGTCCGGCGCGAGCCCTCGGTGTTCTCCGCCACGAGCGCGGCATGGAGCTTGTCCATCCGCCGCAGCGCCTTCTCCCGCCACGACTTGACCGTCTCTTCGGACCAGTACGCGTTCGTACGAACGCTCGGGGGAAGGTAAGCCGCCACCCCAACGATACCAACCGACTTGTTCATGACATCACTCCGTGAAATAACCCAAATTAGCCAAAACTGATTCACAAGCTCGAGCGAACCCACTCGAGCCTGGCATGGGAGCTCCGAGGCCCAAGCCCGCCACCCTCGGCGAGCAGGGCGCGCAGCCCCCTGCGATAAAGACCCGCGGCCAAATTCGGAAGCCCGCGGCCCCCCCATCGGCGAGCAGCGGAGGATGCGCGCGTCTTCGCGCGCGTCCTACGGCTGCGATGAAGACCCCCCCTGCGATGAAGCCCCCCGCCGCGGCCAAATTCGGAAGCCCGCGGCCCCCCCATCGGCGAGCAGCGGAGGATGCGCGCGTCTTCGCGCGCGTCCTACGGCTGCGAGCGGGGTGCAGGGGGCGCAGCCCCCTGCGATGAAGAAGCCGCCTTCTTCAGGAACTCGAGGCGTGAGGGCGAGAGGTGGATCGTCGGGTCGATCCGGATGTCGAGGACGAGGGGCTTGTTGCCGGCGAGGGCGACGAGGTCGAGGTCCTTCAGCTGATCGGGGGCGTCGATGACGATGCACTTCGCGCCCGCGCCTTCGGCGAGCTGTTTGATGTCCATCGGCATGGAGAATTTTGGCGTGCGGCCGTAGATAGCATCGTGGCCGATCTCCACCATCCCGTAGCGCTCGTCGTTGAGGACGGCGACGATCATCGGGACGTCGTTCTGCGCGGCGGTGGCGATGTCGCCGAGGGCCATCGAGAAGCAACCGTCACCGCAGATCGAGACGACGGGCGCCTCGGGCCTGGCGACCTTCATGCCGAAGGCGGCGCCGATGCCGGAGCCCATCGAGCCGAGCGCGAGCGTGATCATGAAGCCGCGCGGCGAGCGGGCCTCGATGTGGTGGAGCGCGAAGAACATGTGCGCGCCGATGTCGGACGTGTAGAGCGTGTCGGCGGGGACCGCTTGCTGCAGCTCCCAGAGCGCGCGCTGCGGAGCGATCTTCCCTTCTTTGCCGACGAGGACCTGATCGCCGGTGTTCGCGCGGCGAACGCCGTGCTTCATCGGGAGGCGACGCGGCATGCCCTGCATGCGCTGGAGCAGCTTCGGGATCGCGCCCTCGACCGTGTCGACGAGGCCGAGCGAGACCGGGTAGTTGCGGCCGATGCGTGACGGGTCGACGTCGAGGTGGATGAAGTGCTCGCTCGCGGCGAGCTTCGTGCTCCAGCTGTCGGAGGCGTGCTCGCCGAGGCTCGTGCCGATCGCGAAGAGCACGTCGACGCCGCGCTCGAGGTACTCGGTCGCGGAGGCGTGACCGCCCCAACCGAAGACGCCGAGGCTGAGCGGGTGCGTGTCGGGGAGGACCCCCTTGCCCTTCGGCGTCGTCATCACCGGGATCTGGAGGCGCTCGGCGAGCTGGCGCACGAGCTCGGGGCCGTTGCCCCAGCGCGCGCCCGAGCCGACGAGGATGAGGCCGCGCCGCGCCGACATGAGCGCGCCGGCGACGGCGTCGAGCGACTCCGCCGGCGGCTCGTACGTCTCCTTCGTGTTCACCTCCACCACCGGCGGCGTCGCCTTCGCGGTGGAGACGTCGATCGGGATCGTGAGCACGACCGGGCCGGGCCGGCCGCTCGCCGCGGTCGCGAGCGCGCGGCGGAGCAAGCCCGGCGCCGTCGTCGAGTCGATCACCTCGGCCGCCATCTTCGTGATCGGCTTGGCCATGTGGATGATGTCGAGGCCGTGCGAGGTGCCGTCCTGCGCGGCGCCCTTGCCGACGCGATCGCGCGGGACGTCGCCGGCGATGACGACGACGGGGAGGCCTTCGCAGTGCGCGGAGGCGATGCCCGTCATCGCGTTCAGGATGCCGGGGCCGGACGTCACCACGACGACGGCGACCTTTCCGGTCGCCTGCGCGTAGCCCGCCGCGGCGAACATCGCGCCCGCTTCGTGCCGCGTGGTGATGGTGGTGATCTCGGGACGATCGAGGAGCGCGTCCATGATCGGCGCGACCGGACCGCCGGGGAGCCCGAAGATGACTTCGACCCCGGCTTTGGCGAGGACGTCGACGAGGAGGTTGGCTGTGCGCGTCGGTGTCTTCCGGAGGGCGATGCCCGAGCTGGGAGACTCCGAGAAGCGAGGCGGAGACTCGTCCGAAATTTGGACGAGCGTCTCCGCCGCGTGTGCTGCATAGCCCATGCGAGAACCTTCAGACTTTCTTGAGCTAGTGAGTGACTAGTGCGCGCGAGCTTCTAGCTCTCCGCCGCGTGCCGGGTACATGAGGGCGAGGATCTGCCGTGCGTCGATCGGCTTCGCCAGGCACTTCACCGCGCCGGCTTCGAGCGCCTTCTGCTCGAGAGCAGAAGTGAATGCGCCGGAGACGACGTACACCGCCACGTCCTTGGTCGCCGGCGCTTTCTTGAGCCGGCGGCACACCTCGAGACCGTCGATGCCAGGCATGTAGACGTCGAGGAGGACGGCGTGCGGGTGGAAGGAACCCACCAGCACGAGCGCGTCGATGCCGTTCGAGGTCGTGGTGACCTCGACGCGATCAGCGAAGCGCTTGAAGGAACGGGAAAGGGCCTTGAGCTGATCCACCTCGTCATCGACGATCAGGAGGCGTTTTTTCGCCGCATCCTGAAGGTCCGCCGGGATCGGCATCTCGTGCCTTACGAGGAACGAGACGAGATCCGCGGCGCGAATGCGGCGGTGCCCACCAGGCGTACGGAAGGCCAGGAGGAGCCCGTCGTCCACCCACTTCTTGACCGAAGAGGGGTTCACCTGGAGGAGCTCCCCCACCTCGCTCGAGGTCAGTAGTTGGTCGCTGACGATTTTCACGGATTACTCTCCTTACTCGGAATGCGGGGCAAAGTCAAAACGAATTCGTTAAATTCGTTCGATTGGTGGTTTTGCAGCAGAATCGGGGCAGGGCGTCGCAATTACATCACGTTGGTCCCGGCCAACCCACGAGTTTACGGCCAAAGAGGCGCGGGCGTTCAGAGAAAGGTGACGAATTCGACGAGGGAGGCGGGGGGCGGGTAGGTCGCCCTTTGGGACACTTATGTATAAGAAATGTCACCACTTTTGGGTCGAAGCCGCGATCTCGGGCGAGGGCCGACCGAGATAGTAGCCCTGGAGATAGTCGCAGCCGAGCCCGACGACGCACGCCAATTCGTCGGCCGTCTCGATCCCCTCCGCGACGACGCGCATGTCGAGATCGCGGCAGAGGCGGGTCATCGAGGCGACGATCTGGCGCTTCACCGGGTTCTTCTCGACGTCGCGGATCAGGGTCATGTCGAGCTTCACGACCTCCGGCTCGAAGGTCGCGAAGCTGGTGAGGCCCGCGTAGCCGGCGCCGAGATCGTCGATGGCGATCTTGAAGCCGCGCCCGCGCAGCTCGGCGGCGCGATGTTTCGTCTCCGTGAGATCGTCGAGCGCCGCGCGCTCCGTGATCTCGAGCACCACGCGCGGCGCGATCTTCGTGAGCGGCGCGGCGCGATCGTAGAGGTCCGCGTCGAGGAGATCGGACGGATGGAGGTTCACGAAGAGGAGCGAGTCGTCGTCCCCGGGCCGGAACCCCTCCACCGCGCACGCGCGCACCCGGCGTCCGAGATCGTGCAGGCGCCCGAGCCGCTCCGCGGCTTCGATCACGGCGCCGGGATGAGGCATCGACGGCTCCTTCGTGCGCATGAGCGCCTCGTAGCCGGCGGTCTTCTGCGTGCGTCCGTCGACGAGCGGCTGGTACGCCATCGCGAGCGTGTCGAGCGCGCGGTTGAAGCTCGCGCTGAGGCCGGCGCGATCGCCCGCGAGCGGGGAGCCGCCGAGCCCGGCGAGCGCGGCCTCGCGCTTCGTGCGCGCGAGCAGCGCGAGCTTGCCGGCGCGGAGAAGCGTCGTCTCGAGCTGCTCGTGCGAGAACGGCTTCTGGAGGTACGTGAGCGCGCCGAGCTCGAGCGCCGCGATCGCGGTCTCGATGCTGGGCTGGCCGGTCATGAGGATGACGGGCACGTCGAGGTCGTACGAGCGGACGAGGCGCAGGAGATCGACGCCGGACATCCCGGGCAGGTTGATGTCGCTGAGGATGGCGTCGAAGGTCTGATCGACGAGGAGCCCTGCGGCGCCGCTGCCGTCGCCGCTCGGCACGACCTCGAAGTGCGCGCCGAGGCGTCGAACCAGGACCGCGCGCAAGGCTTCGTCGTCCTCGACGACGAGGAGGCGCGGCTTCGCGGGGATCTCGTTGGGTGCACCCATGGGCCCAGGACGCATGGGACACCTACGGCGGACCATCGTCAAACGATAAGCCGGGGGAAGCCGTGGAAAGTGTCCCGATAAGCACAGCGGCACCATTCCCCGGTTAGCGCCCGAGCCGCCTTAAGCCCCGCGCGGGGTGGACGTTCAGGATGCCCATGGATTCCTCCGAGCGCCGCCGCGACCTCCGTGCCCACGCTTCCCCACCACTCCACATCGTCCGGATCGGATCCGTCGAGAAGGTGGAGGTCCTGAACGTGAGCTACCGCGGGCTCTTCGTGAGGATGGATGAGCCTCCGCAGCTGAACGAGCTGCTCAAGGTGAGGGTGGAGCTGCCGGGGAAGAAGGTGATCAACGCGCATGTCGTGTCGGTGCGCATCGTCCCCGACGCGCAGGGCCGCGCCGGCGTCGGCGTCCGCTTCTTCGCCTTGGTGGGGGAGGAGAAGCGGGCGTGGGAGTCCTACATCACGAGCCTCGTCTCCCCGCGCCGGGCGGCGGCGTGACGCTCGCAGCGCCACCCGTTTGACGACCGCCAGGTCCATGACGGTTCTACAACCAACGACACCGACGAAAATACAGGGAAATCCAGAAAACAGAGGGAGGCACGGGGGCTGCTAGAGGGAGGTCACGATGGAACAGACCGCTCTCACCAGCACGAACGACGGCTTCGCCTCTCACATGCATCTCGTGCTCGGAATCGTCGCCGACTTCATGCGCCGCGTTCCCCGCAGCGTTCAGCGGGAGGACCTCGTGGCCGCCGGCTCCGTGGGTCTCCTCCATGCGCTCCGCTCCAAGAAGCACACCTGCCCGGAGATGCTCGCCGCGTACGCGCGCATCCGCATCCGCGGCGCGATCATCGACGAGCTTCGCCGTCACGACTGGAGCCCGCGCCGCCGGCGCACGCCCGGCGCGACCACACCGAGCCCGGTCATCACGAACGGCGCGCCGGCGCCGGCGGAGAAGCCGGAGGGCGTTGTCGTGATCGGCTTCGACGATCTCCCGCCGACGCACGCGATCCGCGAGGAGGGCCCGTCCCCGCTCGAGCAGGTCGAGACGAGCCGCGAGAACGGCGACCTCCGCCGCGCCGTCGACAAGCTCCCGCCGCGCGAGCGCAGCATCGTCTGCATGCGCTACTTCGAGGACCAGTCGAGCAAGAGCATCGCGACGATGATGGGCCTCAGCGAGGCCCGCGTGAGCCAGCTCCTCGCCCGCGCCACCGCGCAGCTGAAGGAGCTCCTCCTCGCCGACCAGGACATGCTCCCGCAGGCCGCCTGATTCGCCGTAAAAATCGCGACGCGTACGCGGAGCCGCGCCCAGCGCGAGCTCCGCGCTTCGATTCGTGCGGCGGCGTACACTTCGCCGGTGGCCGGAGCGCTGCAGTCGAGTGGCGACGACGGCGTCGAGCGCTGCGCCTTCTGCAGCGCGGACGCGGCCGGCCCCTGCGCCTCGTGCCGGCGCTCGGTCTGCGGCGACTGCTGCACGCTGACGGAGGGCGGCGCGAAGACGTGGGCGATCTGCCTCGAGTGCGATCGGAAGAAGGGCCGATCGCTCCGCGGCGCGTGGAGCGGGCTCGGCGTCTGGCTCCTCGGCCTCCTCGTCGCGCTCGCGACGATCGTCGCCCTGCTCGAGTGGCTCGCCCCGCGCTGAGCGCGCTCAGAGGCCGCGGCGGCGGATCATCTCCACCAGCGTCGTGCGGTTCATGCCGAGGAGGCGGGCGGCCCGGTTGCGGTTGCCGCTCGTTCGCTCCAGCGCCTGGCGGATCAGGCTGTTCTGGTACGACTCGAGCGTCTTGAACAGGTCGAGGCCCGCGCTCGGCAGCGTGCGCGGCAGCAGGCTCGGCGCTTCGGGCCTGCGCGCGACGCGGCCGAACACGTCGTCCGCTTCGACGAAGGGTCCCCGCGCGAGGAGGACCCCGCGCTCGAGCGCGTTCTCCAGCGCGCGGACGTTGCCGGGCCACGGATGGCCCTCGATCGCCGCGAACGCCGCGTCGGAGAGGCCTCGCAGATCGTCGCGCCCGGCGCGCTCCGCGAAGACGCGGCAGAAGTGGCGCGCGAGGAGGCGGAGGTCGGCGGTGCGCTCGCGGAGCGGGGGCAGCGCGAGATGGATCACGTCGAGACGATAGTAGAGGTCCTCGCGGAAGCGGCCCGCGCCGACCTCGGCTTCGAGGTCGCGGTTCGTCGCGGCGACGACGCGGACGTCGCAGCGGAGCGCCTCCGTCGCGCCGAGCGGCGTGTACTCGCGCTGCTGCAAGACGCGAAGGAGCTTCACCTGCATCGTGAGCGGGAGCTCGCCGATCTCGTCGAGGAAGAGCGTGCCGCCCTCCGCCGCCGCGACGTGGCCGTGATGGTCCGTCGTCGCGCCCGTGAACGCGCCGCGGACGTGGCCGAAGAGCTCGCTCTCGACCAGGTCGTTCGGGATCGCGCCGCAGTTGATCGTGACGAGCGGCGCCGCGCGGCGATCGCTCGCGTCGTGGAGCGCGGCGACGACCAGCTCCTTGCCGGTCCCGCTCTCGCCGCTCACGAGCACGGTGCACGACGACCGCGCGACACGATCGATCGTCTCGAGCATGTTCGCGAGCCGAGGATCGCGGCCGACGATCTTGCCGCGGCTCGTGGGCCGCAGCGTGGCGGCGACCGAGACGTTCATGCGCGATCAGGCCTCGAGCTGCGGCAGCCCCGGATACGGAACCGTGAGGCCTTTCCGCGCCGGCTGCGGCGCGTGGAGGCTGCAGTAGTCGCGACGCCGCGCGTACGCGTCGAAGGTGATGGAGGAGCAGCTCGCGCAGATGGAGAGATCGGTCTCGTAGTCGCCCGGTCGGACCAGGTAGTCCACCGCGAAGAGAGAGAGCACGCGGTCCGCGAGGCGCATCGACGCGCCTCGCACCGGCGCCCACGCCGGCTCGCGGAGGCCGTCCTCGCACCGCGTCACCGTCCCCGCGATGAGGGCGCGCAGGACGAACGCCGACGACTGGTCGGCGCAGACCTGCGCCAGCGCCTGGTGCACCTCCGTCCGCGCCGCGCGGATCACGCGGTCGACGACGCGGATGTCGATCTCCTTGATGAGCGGCGTCCCGCCGAGCAGGTTGGGCCCCTCCTCCTTCTTCACGTGACGCGTGGCGATGGCGTAAGGGCCCGCGAGCCACATCGCGAGCTCGGGCTTCCCCCAGCGCGCCGACTCGTTCATGAACTGGACCGCTGTCTCGCGGCACACGCGCGCCACTTCGGCGCCGCTGAAACCCTCCGGGAGCACCACGACGGTGTCCAGCGGACCGTCGAGGTTCGGGGGTAGGGATTGGACTAGGGTCATGATCCGCAAGCCCAGCACCCTCCGTACCAGCCCCGTAACTGCTCTCGATCGGGCGGCGAGCATCGGACGCATGACGGTCGAGCGTGCCGGCGCGAGCCACCGTCATGACGGAACCGTCAAGGCCTTGGCGTCACTGCTTTTTCTGCTGCTCCGGCTGAAGGGCCCGACCGATTCGCCGTTCCCTCCACCGTGGCAATGCAAGCGACGTTGGGAGGAGAGAGGACGATGGGTGCAGCGCTCAAACTCACGCCGGACGAGAGCTTCGGCGTCTTCGCGGATGCACGGAGGTCGCCGCGCGCCATCGCCTATCTCTGCATCGACCTCTGCAGCGAGCACAACTTCTGGACCGGCCTCACGATGAACATCTCGGAGGGCGGCGTGTTCGTCGCGACGCACGTGATGCTCGAGCCCGGCACGCTCGTCGGTCTGCACCTCGAGCTCCCGAACCGAGGCCACCGCATCATGACGCTCGGCGAGGTGCGCTGGAGCCGCGCGTACACGGGCGACGACGACGTCCCGCCCGGCCTCGGCATCAAGTTCGTCGGGCTCGATCTCGGGTCGCTCGCGGCGATCCGGAAGTTCATGACGACGATTCGCGAGCCGATCTTGTTCGAGTAGGCGCCGGCGGGGTCCCGCGCTACACGGGGGAGCGTGAAGACGCTTCCCCGTTTCGTCGTGCTCACGCTGAGCCTCGTCGTCGGCGTGCTCGCATGCAGGCCGTCGAAGACGCCCCAGGAGGAGGACAACCTCGTCATCGGCAAGCTGTCGGACGGCGGCGTGATCGAGGTGCAGGCCGCCGCGCCCGCGCCCGCGCCGCAATCGGAGGACGAGGCGGCGGTGCCGATCTTCGCGAACGACGCGACGCGCGGGAGCCGCCTCGCCGCCGTCACGATCGTCGTCTTCTCCGACTTCCAGTGTCCCTTCTGCTCGCGGCTCGTGCCGACGCTCGATCGCCTCTACGAGACGTACGGCGCCGAGAACCTCCGCATCGTCTTCAAGAACCAGCCGCTCCCGTTCCACCCGCACGCGCAGCTCGCGGCCGAAGTGGGGCAGGGCGTCCTCGAGCTCTCGGGCAACGAAGCGTTCTGGCGCTACCACGACCTCGTGTTCGAGAAGCAGCGGGACATGGAGCCGGAGCCCATCCTCGCGTGGGCGGCCGCCGCGGGCGCGGACGAGCGGCTGATCCGCGACGGGATCCAGCAGCGACGCTGGGCGACGAAGGTCAGTCGCGACCGGGAGGCCGCCCGCACGGTCGGCGCGAACGGCACGCCGGCGTCGTTCGTCAACGGCATCCTCGTCTCGGGCGCGCAGTCCTTCGAGAAGTTCAAGGCCGTCGTCGAGGCGGAGCTCGAGGTGAGCCGCGGCCTCGCGAGCCAGGGGATCCCGCGCGAGCAGATCTACACGCGCCTCGCCGCCACCAACTTCAAGTCGAAGGAAGACGAGGCGGCGGCGGAGGAGCGCGCCGAGGCCGCGCGCGAGGCGGCGGAGCTGAAGGTCGTCCACAAGATCCCCGCCGGCAACGGCCCCGCGCGCGGGCCGGCGACGGCGGAGGTGACGATCATCGAGTTTTCCGACTTCCAGTGTCCTTACTGCAAGAAGGTCGGCCCCACCCTCGAGCGCATCCGCCGCGAGTACGGCGACAAGGTCCGGATCGTGTGGCGCGACAACCCGCTCTCGTTCCATCCGCGCGCGGAGCCCGCCGCCCAGCTCGCGCGCGCGGCGCGGGCGCAGAAGGGCGACGCCGGGTTCTGGGCGGTGCACGACGCGCTCTTCGCGAGCCAGCCCAAGCTCGACGACGCGGACCTCGAGCAGATCGCGACCGACGCGAAGCTCGACGTCCAGAAGGCGATGGCGGCGGTGAAGGCGAAGACGTACGCGAGCGCGATCGACGCCGACGTCGTGCTCGGCGACGACTTCGAGGTGAAGGGCACGCCGAACTTCTTCGTCAACGGCCGCCGCCTCTCCGGCGCGCAGCCCTTCGAGAAGTTCAAGCCGCTCATCGACGAGGAGATCGCGAAGGCGACCGCGCTCCTCAAGGCCGGCACCGCGCGCACCGCGCTCTACGACGCGCTGATCAAGGACGGCAAGACGCCGCCCGAGCCGGAGCGCCGCGCGGTCCCGGGGCTCTCGCTGAACGCGCCGTTCCGCGGCGCCGCGAACGCGAAGGTCGTCATCCAGGAGTTCGCCGACTTCCAGTGCCCCTTCTGCGCGAAGGTCGACGCGACGCTCGAGGACCTCCTCAAGGCGTACCCCGGCAAGGTGAAGATCGTGTGGCGCGACCTGCCGCTCTCGATCCACGCCGACGCGCCGCTCGCGGCCGAGGCGGCGCGCGAGGCGTTCAAGCAGAAGGGCAACGACGGCTTCGCGAAGATGCAGGCCCTCCTCTTCAAGAACCAGAGCGCGCTGTCGCGGAGCGACCTCGACGGCTACGCGCAGCAGATCGGGCTCGACGCGACGAAGTTCGCCGTCGCGCTCGACAACCACACCCACGCGGCGGCGGTGCAGGCCGAGAAGAAGGCGGCCGAGGACGCGAAGGTGACCGGCACGCCGGGCTTCCTCGTCGGGCCGTACTGGGTGTCCGGCGCGCAGCCGCTCTCGAAGTTCAAGAAGGTCGTCGCGCTCGCGATGAACCCGCCGCCTGCGCCGCCTCCGCCGCCCGTCGCGCCGGCGCCCGGTCCGGAGCGCACGACGCCGACCGGCCTCAAGATCAAGGACGTCGCGATCGGGACCGGGCGCGAGGTGAAGTCGGGCGACACCGTGCGCGTCCACTACGTCGGCACGCTCACCGACGGCTCCGTGTTCGATGCGTCGAAGAAGCGCGGCGACGACGGCTTCACCTTCCAGGTCGGGCAGGGCCGCGTGATCAAGGGCTGGGACGAGGGGCTCGTCGGAATGAAGGTCGGCGGCAAACGGAAGCTGACGATCCCGCCGGATCTCGCTTACGGTGACCGTGGTGCAGGCGCGACGATCCCTCCCAAGTCGACGCTCGTCTTCGAGGTCGACCTCCTCGAGGTTCGCTAGCTCCCTCGCGATCGCCGTCGCGCTCACGCTCGTCCCGAGCGCGGCGCACGCGATCGAGGGGCAGCATCACCTCGGCCTCGCGCCCGCGCTCGGCATCCTCGTCATCTCCGACAAGTCGACGACGAGCACCGGCGCCGGCGGCGCGCTCCACTACACGTACGGCCTCACCGATCAGTTCAACCTCGCGCTCGAGGCGAGCTCGGTCGTCGTCGCGGCGAACCAGAAGGAGCTCCCGACGAGCCCGCACACGCGCCCGACGATGGTGCATCAGGCCGCCGCCGGCGTCTCGTACGTGATCGACATCTTCCGCTGGGTCCCGTACCTCCAGCTCCAGGGCGGCGCCGCGATGCTCACCGGCGGCACGCTCGATCGCGCGCTCGTGTTGCCGACCGTCTCCGCGGGCCTCGGCGTCGACTACCAGATCTCCCGCTCGATGGCGGTCGGCGTCGCGGGCCGCGAGCACCTCTTCGTCAGCAAGCTCGACACCTACCCGTCCTACACGACGGTGCTCCTGCGCTTCGAGCTGATGTGGGGATACTGAGATCCTCCCGATCCACGCAAGGTTGCGCAGCCATACCGGATCTTTCGGAAAAACTCGGCACCGAGCGCCGAGTACGTTTGTTGCACAGGAAGAGCCGTGGTCACGGCGACGTACTCCACGGTGGCGTTGACGCTCGGGCTGGTCGTCGCGCGCCCGCGCATCGGCGCGCGCTTCCGGCTCACGCCCGCGACCGCGGTCACCGCCGGCGTGGCGGTGCTGACCGCGCTCGGGAGCGTTCGTGTCGCCGACATCGGCTGGGCCGCGTCGACGATGTGGCGTCCGCTCCTCGGCGTCGTGTCGATCATGGTGATGACGGGCGTCGCGCGGCGGATGGGCGTGCTCGACGGCATCGCGGAGATCATCTTCCGGCGCGCGGCGCGGAGCGCGGGCGGCTTGTTCGCGGCGGTGTTCGCGTTCGGCACCGTCACCGCCGCGGTCCTCAACAACGACTCGGCGATCCTCCTCCTGACGCCGCTCGTCGTCGACATCGCGCGCCGCCGCCGCCCCGATCTCGTCATCCCGCTCGCGTTCGCGGTGTTCCTCTCCGCCGGCGTCGCCCCGCTCGTCGTGTCGAACCCGATGAACATGGTCGTCGCGTCGTACGCGGGCATCGGCTTCAACGACTACGCCCGCGCGATGGCCCTGCCGTCGATCGCGGGTGGCCTCACGACGTTCGCCGTCGCATGGCTCGTGTTCCGCCGGAGTCTCGGTGCACGGGGCCCCAGAAGCGGCCGCGAATGCGGTCGCGAAGCGACCCGAGCGCAAAGCGCGAGGGCCGTGTCTGGGGCGGGGGTGTCGGGGGCGGAGCCCCTGACGTTGACCGGTCTCCGCCTCGTGACGCTGCTCGCCCTCGGCGCGGTCGTCGTCGCGTACCCGGTCGTCTCGTACTTCGGCGGTCCGGTGTGGATCGTCGCGGCGGCGGGTGCGGTGCTGCTCCTCGCGATCGGCGCCGTCGCGCGCTGTCCGACGCGCGAGGTCCTCCGCGACGGCGTGCACGCGGACACGCTCCTCTTCCTCGTCGGCGCGTTGATCCTGTCGATCGGGCTCCGCAACGTCGGGATCCTCTCGCACCTCGCGAGCGTCTACGACGGCGCGTCGCCGATGAAGGTCGGCCTCGTCTCCGCGGTCGGCTCCGCGATCCTCAACAACCACCCGATGAGCCACCTCAACATGTTCGCCCTCGGCGCGCACGGCGCTGGCGGCGACGCGCACGCGCCGTCGGTGCTCGCGGCGCTCATCGGCGGCGACCTCGGCCCGCGCATGTTCCCGATGGGCTCGCTCGCGGGCCTCCTCTGGTTCGAGATGCTCCGCCGCGGCGGCGTCGAGCTCCCGATGCGCCGCTTCCTCTGGATCGGCGCGACCGCGACGCTGCCCGCGCTCTTCGTGAGCCTCTACTTCTTGGCCTGAGGCTCGAGCGACGCGCGCTCCTTGCCGAGGCCGAAGCCGTCGTGCAGCGCGCGCACGGCGAGCTCGGTGTACTTCTGGTGGACGAGGCAGCTCACTTTGATCTCGCTCGTCGAGATCGCCTGGATGTTGATGCCCTCTCCGGCGAGGAGCTTGAACATGCGCGAGGCGATGCCGGCGTGCGAGCGCATGCCGAGGCCGACGATCGACACCTTCACGACGTCCTCGTCGTAGCGGATCTCGGTCGCGCCGAGCTTCTTGCCGATCTCGTCGATGAACGGACGCGCGCGCTGGAGGTCGGTCGTCGCGAGGGTGAAGGTGACGTCGGCGCGGTCGGAGGCGCCCGTCGTCGCGTTCTGGATGATCATGTCGACGGAGATGTTCTTCTCCGCGAGCGCGCTGAAGAGCTCGGCGACGACGCCCGGCTTGTCGTGGAGGCCGATGACGTTCACGCGCGCCTCGTTCTTGTCGTACGCGACGCCGGCGACGACGACGTCCTCGAGCGTCTTGTCCTCTCCCGTCACCCACGTGCCCTCGGCGTCGCTGAACGAGGAGCGGACATGGACCGGAACGCCGTACTTCATCGCAATCTCCACGCTGCGGATCTGCAGCACCTTCGCGCCGAGCGACGCGAGCTCGAGCATCTCCTCGTAGGAGATCTTCGGGATCTTCTTCGCCGACGAGCAGATGTTCGGGTCGGTCGTGTACACGCCGTCGACGTCGGTGAAGATCTCGCACGCGTCGGCCTTGATCGCGGCCGCGACCGCGACCGCGGACGTGTCCGAGCCGCCGCGCCCCAGCGTCGTGATGTTCCCGTCCTCGTCGACGCCCTGGAACCCGGCGATGACCGCGATCTCCCCGCGCTTGCACGCCTCGCGGATCCTCTCGCCGTCGATCGTCTTGATGCGCGCCTTCGAGAAGGCGTGGTCGGTGAGGACCTTCACCTGATGGCCGAGGAAGGAGCGGGCCTTGCCGCCCTCCGAGTGGATCGCGAGGGAGAGGAGGGCGGAGGTGACCTGCTCGCCGGTCGCGGCGATGACGTCCATCTCGCGCGCGTCCGGCACCGGCGCGACCTCGTGCGCGAGCTTGAGGAGGCGGTTGGTCTCGCCGCTCATCGCGCTCACGACGACGACGACGTCGTTGCCCTTCTTCTGCTCCGCGAGCGCGCGCTTCGCGACGTTGCGAATGCGCTCGACCGAACCGACGGAGGTGCCACCGAACTTCTGGACGACGAGTGCCACGGGGCGGGGATGTCTATTCGGCGCGACGTAGCGCGTCAACTCTGGGCATCGACGCGTTTCGGTCCCGCTCTCGGCTCGAGCAGCTTCGCGTCCGCGGTCACGAGCGTCGCCTTCTCCCGCAACGCCGTCGCGAAGATGATGCGGTCCATCGGGTCGCCGTGAAGCCCCTCGAGCCGCGAGGCCATGATCGCGATCTCGCCGTCGACGGGGATCTCGAGGATTCCACCGGACTGCACCCTACGCCGAAAGTCCGCCACCGTACCGGTGAGCTTGACTCGATCGGCGGCGACGAGGTTTCCGAGCTCGAGATAGCTGATGGCCGACACCACCAGCTCTCGCGACCGATCTGCCAGCGCGATCGTGCGGCGTGCCGACCGTCCCAGCTTCTCGGCCGACGTGCCCCACCAGAGGAGAGCGTGAGTATCGAGGAGGATCATCGCTTCTTCTTGCTTCGACGCTTGGGTGTCGGAGCAGGAAGTGCTCCGACGAGGCGAAGCTCTTCCTCATCCGGCTCCCAATCCGCAGGGTCGATGGCTGGCGACATGACGTCGCCCATGTACAGCACCATGTCCTTCGCGAAACCGAATGAGCTCTTCCGCGGCTCGACGGCTTGCACCAACTTCGCGACGGGACGACCGTGCTTGGTGATCACCACTTCCTCACCCGTCGCCGCGACGCGCTCCATCAGCGCGAGGCACTTCGCCTTGAACTGGGCGGCGGGAATCGTGATCTCGGCGCGTCGTTGCATGACCATGATTGTAGTCAAATCGCTTCAGGCGTCACCCGCGCGAAACACGAAATCCGTGGTCGGGGGGTTGACCTCCGCGCGCGGCTGGTCGATGAGGGGCCCTCGTGGGGCCTTACGCGGGGTACATCGTGCAGACGCTCGTGACGCTGCTCGCGGTGTGCGCGCTCGCGTTCGTCGTGCTGTACGGCGCGCGGCGGCTCGGCCTCGGGCGGCCGCGGGGACCGATCTCGCTCGTCGGTCTCCTCCCGCTCGATGCGCGTCGCTCGATCTACCTCGTGAAGGTGGCGGGGCAGGTCATCGTCGTCGGCGCGTCGGAGGCGGGGTTCACGAAGCTCGGCGAGGTCGCGGCGACGGACGTGCCGGAGGAGGCGCCGGCCGAGTCGCCCGCGTTCGCCGACGTCCTCAGCCGCGCGCTCCGACGCGACAAGCGATGACCGACTTCCTCGGGAAGCCGATCGCGCTCGTCGTCGCGCTCGCGCTGGTCTCGCTCCTGCCGTTCGTCTTCATGGGCGTCACCGCCTTCGTGAAGATCTCGACCGTCCTCCAGATCACGCGGAGCGCGATCGGCGCGCAGTCGGTCCCCTCGAACACGGTCGTGATGGCGCTCGCGACCGCGCTCACGCTCATCGCGATGGCGCCGGTGGGGCAGCGCATCTTCGATCGCGCCGCGCCGATCGCGCGCGAGGCGCAAGGGAAGAACCAGGACACGACCGTGCTCATCGAGCGCGGCGTCGAGGCGGTGCGCGAGCCGATGCGCGACTTCCTGAAGGCGAACTCCTCGGAGAAGGAGCGCGCGCGCTTCTTCGCCGTCGCGAAGAACGCCCGCCCCGAGGCGGAGCGCGCGGACGTCGGCGCCGACGACCTCACCACCCTCGTCCCCGCGTTCGTCGTGACGGAGCTGACCGAGGCCTTCGCGATCGGCTTCCTCATCTACTTGCCGTTCCTCGTCATCGACCTCGTGATCGCGAACGTGCTCCTCGCGCTCGGGATGCAGATGCTCAGCCCGACCCAGGTGAGCCTCCCGTTCAAGCTGCTCCTCTTCGTCGCGATCGACGGCTGGGGGCTCTTGGCGCAGGCGCTGGTTCAAGGGTACAGATAGCGGTCGATGCGAGCGTTCGGCGTCATCGTCCTCTTCTGTTTCTCCCTGCTCGCCGCGTGCGACGAGCTGAATCGTCCGATGGCGGTGCCGAACGGAAACGTGAACAACCTCGGCGGGACGTCGGCCTCGAGCTCCGGCGCGCCCGACGCGGCGGCGCCCGACGCGCTGCCGGCGCTCCCGCCGCCCGGCCCGGGCCAGCCCGCCGTGCAGCCCCAGCCCGGCGACGTCCAGCTTTGAGGATCACGGAGGACCGCGCTTGACATCGTCGGCGCCGCGCGTAGAGTCCGCGGCTCGGAATCAGGGCTCGTAGCTCAGCTGGGAGAGCGCCGCGTTCGCAATGCGGAGGTCAGGGGTTCGATCCCCCTCGGGTCCACGAAAATCCTGGCGGTCCAAGACCGCGTGATAGGCTGGACGATAACCGAATATGTTCAGCCCGCGCGCCATGATTCAGGCCGCTGTTGGTTACGTGAGGAAGAACCCCGACGAGGTGGTTCGAGCGGCGGTCAACGCGACGGGGCTGCGCTTCGGCGTGCCGATCGCGACGCTGCGCTGGTTCGCGGGACAGATCAAAGGATCGAAGGCGCCGAAGGACGTCGAGATCTCGAGCGCGCCGCCCGCGCTCAAGCTCAGCGCGGTCGTCGACGCGATGGGCACGCCCGTCCGCGCCTCCGCCGCGATCAAGATCGACGAGGTCACGATCACGGAGGACTCGCTCCGCATCGGCGTGCGCCTGCGCGAGGTGAAGCTCGCGCTCGCGGCCGACAGCGAGTCGCCGGTCGCCACGCTCATCAAGTCCGGCGCGCTCGATCTGTCGAAGCCCGGCAACCTGGTCAAATACATCCCGAAGCGCCCCGCCGCCGTCGTCGAGGCGGAGGGCGATCGCGTCGTGGTCGATCTGATGAAGGTGCCGAAGCTCGCGAACGACGCCCGTCTTCGCCGCGCGCTCGGCATCCTGTCGCCGATCCTCGGCATCCGCGCGATCGAGACGGATCGCGATCACCTCTACGTGAAGCTTCGTGCCACACCGGCCGGACTGCCCGAAGCGCTCGGCAAGCTGCGCGCACCTGAGTAGACTCGGCGGCTGATGAAGCGCGCGCCGTTCCTCGCCGCCTTCGCCGCCGCGGCGGCGTCCGCGCTCACCTTCGCCGCGGCGGCGACGGTGGGCTGCAACGAGCTCGAGACGGTGGACCCGCCCGACGCCGCCCCGCGCGCGTGCGATCCCGGTCCGTTCGTCTTCAACGACAACGGGGACCGAGCGCTCCCGCTCCCGAACGAGCAGACCGAGAACACGTGCAGCGGCGACGGCACCGGCGAGCCGGTGATCGAGCGCCTCCCGCGCGGCGGTCGCTACGGCGTCGGCTGGAAGGTGCAGCTCGTGGGCGCGCGCGATCAACAAGGAGATTGCGACATCCTCGTCGTGTGCACGTGCGCGATCCCCAACAGCACGCCGCCGCCGGAGCCGGAACCGGAGGACGCCGGGCCCGACGCCGATCCGGACGCGGCGCCGCCGCCACCCCCTCCGCCGCCGCCGCCTCCGGGTGCACCGACCTGGCGTTGCGAGTAGCGCGTCGCGATCAGTAGCGGCGATCGGCGAGGTCGCCGAGCGCGCGCTCGAGGTCGATCTCGCGGAGCCCGGCGTCGAGCCGCGCACGTTCCCCCCACCACGCGGTCTTGTCCGGCGGCGTGGCGGCGAGCGCGTCTTTGTAGTCCTCGGGGTTGAGGAGGAGCACGGCCTCGCGCGCGTTCTCGAGCGAGGCGTCGACCATCGCGAGCTCGTCTTCGAGATCGGCGCCGCTCTTCCGCGCGCTCTCGAGCGCGGCGCGGGCGGAGACGGCGAAGGAGACCCACTCCTCCGCGTCGGAGCGCGCGTCGAGCCCTTCCGCGAAGGCGGCGGCGGCGTGCTCCATCTCGACGCGGACGCGGATCGAGCCGAGCGCGGTGAGGAGGCCGCGCGCGGTATGGGCGATCGCGGACGGCCTCCCGCGCGCGATCGCGCGGCGAGCGGCCTCGAGGTCGAGCCAGTAGCGCGCGAGGACGACGCGCGGCTCGTGCGAGATATCGGTCAGCGTGATGCGGATGCTCACGTTGCTCATCGCGATGCCTCGTTCATCATCGGGGGCGGGGGAGTCGTCCGTGGAGCGAGGACACGTGCGCGAACCCAGTCGCGTGCGCGTTGGAGGAGCTTGTCGACGCGCGCGCGCGCGCGCCGCCGCCGCGCGATCGCGGCCTCGACGTCGGACGCGTGGTGACCGTCGCTCCGCGCGCGGACGTTCGTGTCGTCGGTGTAGGGCGTGCCCTCGCTGGACTCGCGCTCCACTTCACGGTCTACGAGGTGATCGATCGGCACGCCTTCCAGATATACGGCCGTCAGCACCTCGCGATAACGGGCCGGCGCGGTATGCAGGACGAGGACGACCTGATCGACGAGCGCCTTCTCGCTCCGCTCTTCCTCCGCGCGCTCCATGGCAGCATGTGGGTCGAGCCCGCTCGAAGCGAAGAAGTCTTCCTCGTAACACTCGGTCTTCTCGTAGACGCCGCTTGCTTCGCGGTGGTAGTCGCGCGCGCGGTTCTTCGCGGCGACGGCGAGGTAGCCGTCCTCGAAGCCGGGCTCGACGTTGCCGGCGATGATGCGATCGAGGACCGACAGGGTCACCGCCTGCGCGAGGTCTTCGCGCGACTGGGCGGGGATCCCGTTCTGGGTGAGCACGCGGACCGCTTCGGCGCGAAGGATCGCGGCGAGCTCGTCCCGCGCGGAGCGGAAATCATGATCGTTGGCAGGGCCGACCGCACGGAGTGCTCGCGCCCCAATCGCCGCACGTCCGGGGACGCGCGCCGCGCTATTCATGGGACCTCCCATCGCGAAGGATAGCCACGCGGGGGATGGACGACGAACGGCTCAGTCGCTGACACATTCCCGGAAAAATCGGGACGATGCGCCCTTACGCGAGCGCACACCGCGTGCCTTTGTCGCGTCCCGTCCGACGTGGCGGCGGGCTCAGCGGCAGGGCTGGCAGCCGCCGGCGCCGGCGACCATGCACGGGAGGCCGTCGACCTTGATCGCTTGCGAGGCGTTCGGGTGGTTCACGCAGTAGCTCGAGGCGACGCAGTTGGCGGGGCACGCGTCCGCGGACGGCGGCGGCTCCACCGGACCGGTGCTGCTGCCCGGACCGCGCGCGAGGTGCCGATCGAGCTTCGCGCACAGGTTGCGGTGCTGGGTCGAGAAGCGCGACGGGTATCCCTCGCGGTGGTGGACGTCGTTGAGCTTCGCGAGCGGGTACGGGATCGGGATCCACTCGCCCTTGCGATCCATCTCCTCGAAGAAGTTCCGGTCGAACTTGAAGCGCTCGGTGCGGCGCTGATACTTCACGACGAGCCCGTCGGGGTTGTCGATCGTGCCGCGGAGGTCCGCGTACGTGCTCGTCGCGGCGAGGTGCTTGTAGAGCTGCATCGCGATCAGCTCGTCGATCGTCGCGGAGCCGTCGAAGTACGAGTTCCAGTAGCCGTCGATGTACCCGACCTCCATGACCTTCCGCGAGGCGTCGTCGTTCTTGTAGCCCTCGTGGTTGTACGAGTAGCGGATGTCGATGTCGCGGACCTCGAGGTCGAAGATCGCGAGCAGGTCGCGGTAGTGGAGCGTCTGGTTGTTGACGACCGTGCGCGGCGCGCGGCCGATCGCGCTCCGCACGGAGTCCTTCCACAGGTTCGTCGTCGTCGACGAGCGGCACTCGAGGAGGTCGTGGAGGAAGAGCGGCCCGAACTTGTCGAAGTTCTCGTGGTCGACGATGCGCTTCGTCGCGGCCTGCGCCATGAGGCGATTCGCGAGGATGCCGAGGCGCAGCGACGGCCGGAACGCGAACGAGCGCGACACCGCCTCGATGTTCGTGTCGAGGTTGGGGCGATAAGGATACGACGCATAGATCTGCGTGCCGCGGAGCTGCGCCCGCACGTTCGCCGCGTCGAACAGCGGCGTGTAGCGCGGGAGGCTCCGCGTCGCGACCTCGCGCCGGAACTTGCCGTAGTCCTCGAGCTCGCGCTCCTGGACGTGGTTCGTGCGGCTCGTGAGCTCGTCGTTGTCGGAGCCGTAGAACGACGGCCAGTCGGGGTACATCGAGAAGATGGGGCGGTGCTCGGGCCCGTGGCACGTCGTGCACTTACGGCTCGCCTCGGCGATGTCCGCGTTCGACTGCCACACCGGCGGGCGCCCGTTGCCGAACTGCGCAGCGGTGAGCTTGAACGTCTTCGCGTTCGCGTCGAAGTCGATCACGTCGAGGCGATTCGGCTCCGTCTGTCCGGCGGCGCCGCCGTTGTAGCTGATCATCAGCCCGCTGCGCTCGTCCCAGAGGATCGCGCGCGGCGCGGTCGGCGACGAGCTCTGCGAGACGACGCGCTCGACGAGGTGCCCACGCGGCCCTTCGAAGAGCCGCCCGTGCTTCAGCGTGAAGTTGATGAGGAAGTCCTTCGGCAGCTGGGCGGGAAGCTGATCGAGCGACCGCAGCGGCGCGGCGATCTGCTCGAGGCGCTGGTGCGTGAGGGCGGGCTGGCTCCGATCGATGACGGCGCTCTCGTCGCCGGCGGTCGCCTCGTCCTCGGCCTCCTCGGACGTGGCGGCGCAAGCGGCAGCAAGGGCAACGAGACCAACCGACACAAGCGAGCGAACGAACCGCATACCCACCGCCGAGCACGGTGTATGCCAGTGTGGGTGATCGGCTGCGTCGTAGCGGAAATGCCGTCAAAATAGCGGTTCAGGCTTGGTTCCGGTCTCACTGGAAGGCCCTCTCGAGGCAGCTGATCCAGCGAGCCCGCCCATGGCGTCACCCAGAACGGACACCACTCCTCCTCTTCTTCGCCCTCTCCTTGCTCCTCTTCTTTTCCTCCCTCTCCTCGAGCGAACGCATCCGCTCGAGGAGCGTCGCCCCGGCGTCGCGGACGACGCGGGAGCGCGACGACTGCGCACGCGCGATCAAGCGGTGCCGTGTCTCGTCGTCGCCGAAGGCCGCGGAGTGCCACAGCCAGTAGAGGATGTCGGGCATGTAGTCGGCGATCCGCGCCGGCGGCTTCGCGTCTTCTTCATCCTCCGAGGGCTCGGGCATCTCCTCGACGCGACCGCGAACGAGGAGCTCGGCGAGCCACAGCGCGCGACGCAGCCGCTCCGACGCGCGGAACGCGGTCTTCGGAAGCGCGGGCAGCGCCCCGAGCTTCGCGACGTCATCGTGCCACCCAAACGTCTCGACCCACTCGATCGGCGGCCACTCGGGCCAGTCGAGCACATGGCGCGCGGCATCGACGGCGCGCGCGAACGGCGCCGCCCGCCGGTCGCGATGCCACTTCTGGAACGCGTCGTACGCACCGAGGAAGAGCCGCGCATCGGTAGCGACGGGCCGCGAGAACCCTTCGCCGCGATCCCACCACACGACGCGCTCCCCACCATCAGGCATGACATGCACGAAGAGGAGCCCTTCCCCTTCGTGCGAGAGCTCGAAGCACGCGGCGAGCAACTGAGCGACGGGCCAGATGGAGTTCTGATGCTCGGCGTGAGCAAGCACCTCCTCGAACGCATTCGCGCCCCCGAGCATCGTCTCGAGCGGCGGAAGAAACATCGACTTCCTCCTCGAATCCACGAGCCCCCGCTCCACGAGCACCCGAGGCGGCGCAAACCCAAACGCTTCCACGAACCGCGCCCGAACCGCAGCCGTCATCGCCCCAATCCTATACGCCGCCCCGTCGACGCCACACCACCCGCCGTGCTAAGAGATGCCCACTCCACGGGGAGTCGCACAGTCCGGTAGTGCACAAGCTTTGGGTGCTTGTCGTCGCGGGTTCAAATCCCGCCTCCCCGACCAAGATTCCGCGGACTTCCGAGCTGGTTGGACGGCAGGGTGGACCGGTTCACGAGGAGCCGGACACCGACGTGAGCCGTCTCACCCGCGCGATCGAGCGCGCGTCTGCGGCCGGCGAATGGGGCGTCGTCGAGTTGCTCGGCCGCCAGCTTGAAGTGCTGGCGCGCGGCCCCAACGTGGTCGACCTCGCGGATGCACGGCTTCGGAAGCGCTAGGCTCATCGCGATGGTCGTCATGACGACGGAACGTGAAGACCTGCTTACCGCTGTTCGCGCTGCGATTGGTGCGGCCGCGCGTCTTCAAGGCGCGACGGAGATCGCATCTTCGTGTCGGCCCACGTGAAGCATCGCGAGACCGGACGGCGGCGGGTGTCGCTGCGCGGCCTGTTCCGCACGAGCGCTCATTCGCAGCGCGGAGCGGAGCGTGCGAGAGTCTGCACCGACGCCGCGTGATGCGGTGCAAGGTAACCGTTCACGGGGTGGGTTGAGCGAGTTGGTCGCCGACCACGCCGACGCCGAAGAGCAGCGCGGCCGACGCCGGCCGAGCGGCAGCGGCCAGAGCGGCAGAACGCCAACGGTGGACTCGATGAAGTATCGGACGGTGAAACCCGAGCCTCTGGACGTCTCGTGCAGTGCGCTCCCTGCCGACGCCGGCGCCGTCGGCCGTGTTGCTCCTGATGCGGCTGCTGACTGGCCCCGAGACGCGCCCGGAGTCTCGGGCGCTCGATGCGCACGAGTATCGCGCTGCACGCCGTCCATTCCGCGGGCGGGCGAGGCGCGCTACGCTGTGTTTATGGGGCTCCCCAAGCTCGTCGATGAAGCCATGGCTCTTCCGCCCGACGAACGGGAAGAGCTTGCAGCCATCCTGCTCGACTCCCTTGAGGCCCCGGCCGGGATCTCGATCGACGACGCGGAAGAGATCGACAGGCGGGCCGCCGCGGCGCTTTCGGGCGAGGATCCAGGCGTCCCCTGGGATGAGCTCCGAAAGAGGCTCGGCGGCGGTTGATTCGGTTCTCGGCCGGCGCGTCTCGCGAGCTTGAAAGCGGACTTTCGCCGCTACCAACGCCAGCGGGCCGGTCGAGGGCTCCGCTTCCTCGCGGCGATCGACGTGGCGCTGGTACGCATCGTCGCAGCGCCCCTGTCATTCCCTCTTCTTCGTCCGCCGCATGTCCGCTCGGCCAAGGTCGAACGATTCCCGTACCGCGTCGTGTTCCTCGTGACCGGAGAAGACGTCCGCGTCCTTGCCGTGGCTCACGGGCGTCGCCGTCCTGGCTACTGGCGTCGCCGGTTGCAAGAGCCGTGAGATCGTCCGATCGAGCAGCTCGGACGCCTCCTCGACGTGTCCCGCCAACCATCGAGCAGCCTCGTCTGCCGTTCACGTCCCGTTCACATGACTTCCGCACTTCGTGGAACGCGGCGGCACTTCGTGCACCTCTGCGGCCAGCCTCGCGACCGCGCGGAACGCGCGATCCATCGTTCCTTCGGGCCGATCTCGCACAGCCCGCGTCAGCTCCCGCCTCCCCGACCATCCGCACCCGCGAGCCCGGTCTTTCACGGGGTCGCGTGCGGTTGCGGATTTCTCACGAGACAGGAATGGACGATCGGAGCGGGGACGGGAGCGATGCTCGCGCCAAGCGACGCAACACGAATCGGTGTGCTCGGACCCTTCACCTGGCTGAAGGGCGACGCTCTCGTGCATCCCTGGATCTTCGACGCGGTGGAGGCGGGGCGCTGCGGCGTCTATCGGCGTGCCGCCGTGCGCGCTCGTGACGACCCGCGCGAGCGGGAGCTCGCCGGCGCACGCGGCCCTGAGCACCGGCAGGAGCGGCGCCGCGATCGGCACGTCGCGGATCGAGTGCTTCGACTTCTCCGCCCCGTCACCAAGACTGGCTTCGCAGCGCCCTGACGAGGAGGTCGGCTGCAAGCCGCTCGACGGAGACCTCTCCCATCGCGGTCGCCGGAGCGATCGGTCGACGTCGCGACCTTCTTGGTCGCGTCGGTCTATTCTGGGGATGCATGTCTCTCTATGAGCACTTCACGAAGGTGGGGCCGAGCGGTTTTGGCTATGGCTCTACGGCGGAGCAGGTGACGGAAGGTCTCTCGCTCGCGGGGAAGACCTTCCTCGTCACCGGATGCAACTCTGGCCTCGGCCTGGAGACGATGCGCGTGCTCGCGCTCCGCGGGGCTCGGGTCGTCGGGACCGCTCGCACCGAAGCAAAGGCGAGGGAGGCCGACGCGCGTGTGACGGGGGGCGAGGTCGTTCCCGTCGCCTGTGAGCTCGCCGATGCGCCGAGCATCCATCGCTGCATCGAGGCGGTGAAGGCACATGGGTTCGCGCTCGACGCGATTGTCTGCAATGCGGGGATCATGGCGCTGCCGAAGCTCGAGAAGGCCTACGGGTACGAGCTCCAGTTCATCACCAATCACGTCGGTCACTTCATGCTGGTCAACGGGCTCCTCGACCAGCTCACCGATACCGGTCGCGTCGTGATGTTGAGCAGCGACGCACACAAGCGGGCGCCTCGCGGCGGCATCGACTTCGACAACCTCGACGGCTCGCGGGGCTACAGCTCCTTCGGCGCCTATGGCCGCTCGAAGATCGCGAACATCCTCTTCGCCCTCGAGCTCTCGAATCGCCTCCGCGGCACGAAGCGCACCGCGAACTCCCTCCACCCCGGCGTCATCGATACGAACCTCGCTCGCAACATGAACCCGCTCGTCGGCGCCTTCTATGCTGTCGCCGGTCCGCTCGCGCTGAAGAGCATCCCGCAGGGCGCCGCGACGCAGGTCTTCGTCGCGACACATCCGTCCCTCGAAGGCGTCTCGGGCAAGTACTTCTCGAACTGCAACGTCGCCCGTCCGCGCCGCGACGGCACCGACGAAGCGACCGCGAAGAAGCTCTGGACGGTCACCGAGGAGATCGTCGCGAAGCTCCCGCGCGAATAGACTCCCCGCGCGCGGGTGAGATCACGCCAACGACTTCGCGACGGGCGAGTCGGTGTGCAACGGCGACAGCGGCGGTCCGCTCTTCGACGCGAATGGCCTCATCCTCGGCACGCCCACGCGTTCGCCTGGCGCCGTCGGCGTTCGCTTTCGTCGCGCGATCAGTAGCTGTCGCTTGCGCCGCCGCCGCCCGAGCGGCCTCCGCCGCCGGAGTAGCTCGTGTCGGTCGACGTCGACGTGTTCGACGTATCGGAAGAGAAGGACGAGTACGACGTGGCGGCGTCGGACGACGACGGCTCGTAGCCGGAATACTCGCCTCGACGCACCGCCCAGATCACGAACCAGATGAGCGCCCCGACGAACAGAGCGAGCGCGACGATGACGACGATCAGGGCTGTGTTGCTCCGCTTTGCGTCGGCGGCGTTCTCTGCTGTCTGTGCGGCCGCCCGCTCGCTCTCCGCGCGCGCGAACGCGATCTGTTCGCGCGCGACTGCGCGGACGGCCTCCTCGACCGAGGGCGCGGAGCGTACGGCCGCCTCGAAGCGCGGTCCGAGTGTCTTCACCCGTTCGTGCTGGATCACCGTGATCGGGCGCACCGCGGCGGCGCGGGGCGTGACGCCGATGATGACGAGCATCGGGTCGGCGTCGAGCCGCGCCTTCATTCGCAGCTGACGCATCTCGGCGTGGGCCTTGGACCAGGACGGGGCGTTGGCGGCGCGCACGTGCGGCTCGAGGTTCGGGAGGCCCGGTACGATGACGATCGCGATGTTGCTGAAGAGCGTGCCCTCGCGCGCGATCTCCTCCTCGAGCGTCGCGACGACCGAGTCTCCGAGCGTCCCCGCCTCGGCGATGACGTACATCCCGCGCGCGTAGGGCGCTGCGTGGAGCGACGCGGGCGGCGGAGGAAGAGCGCGCTCGTCGAGCACGGCCTCGATCGCGTCGAGCGTCGCCTCGATTCCCTCTCGGAAGCGGTCCTGTTTCAAGTACGGCCCGAGTCGCTCGCGCAGGATGCGCCCGCACTCGACGTCGGTGAGCAGGTGGCCGACGCCCTTGCCCGTCTCGATCCGTGTCTTGCGTTCGTTCGGCGCGATCGCGAGAAGCACGCCGTTGTCCTTCCCCTTCTTCCCGATACCCCACGTGTTGAACGTCCGGTACGCGACGTCCTCTATCGACTCGTCACCGAGCGAGCCGATGAGCAGCACCGCGATCTCGTTGCCCGTTCGGTTGCGGTAGGCGGTGATGCGCGTCTCGAGGGCCGCGTCGTCGGTCGGGGAGAGCTTGCCCGCCGTGTCGGTCACGGCATCCTGCATCGCCGGCACGTTCGTGGTGCTCGATCGCGAGCACGCGACGAGGAGGACGAGCGCGAGCGCCGCGAGCGCCGCCATGACGCGCTTCAAACTCACGATAGCCTCAGGTCCGCGAAGCGGGCGCGGAGGGCGGCGGCGTCCTCCGGCTCGATGTCCGCGCGCTCGAGCACGAGGCGGAGCCGGCGCGGGAGACTCCCACGCGCCAGCGCGCGATGGCCTTCGGAGGTCGAGCCGCAGGCGGTGAGGTCGAGCTCCTCGAGGTCGGCGAGCGCTTCGGACGCGGCGAGGACCTCCACGCCCGCGTCACCGAAGCGATTGCCATTTAGCGAGAGCGAGCGGAGCGGGCGCTCATTGGCCACGATGGCGGCGACGTCCGCGACTGCCAAATTGCAAAAGGACAATTCGAGACGAAGCAGCGATGGGCATACTTCGAAGAGCGCCGGAGCGAGGCCCGACATGTCGTCGTCGAAGACGGCCAGGCTCCGGAGCGCGCCGGTGCGCGTCGCGCGGAGGATCGTCGTGAGCGCGTCGCGTCCGAGCTCGCTCTTGACGAAGCGGAGCGCCTCGAGACGCGCGAGCGGCGGCCAGCCGGCGAGCGCCTCCGCGTTCTCGGCGCCGACCGCGCCGTTGAAGACGACCTTCCGGAGGAGGACGAGGTGCTCGCGGCGGAGCGAGCGCGTCAGCTCGAAGACGAGCCGCGGCGAGCATTGCCACAGCACGAGCTCGCGGAGGACGTAGTGGAACAAGGGATCGCGCGTGAGCTCGCGCTCGCCGCCGGCGCGGAGGAGCGCGCGCGTCGCGAAGCCGCGGTGGAGCTGCGCGCTCACGTTCGGCGCGGCGCGACCGAAGGCCTCTCCGAGCTCGCCTTGCCGCGCGAGGAGGCGAGCGCGTTCCTCCGTCTCGTCGCGCGAGAGCGGGCCCATGCCTTCGAGCGCGGAGAGCCGGAGCTGCACGGCGATCATCTCGCCGCGCGGATCGCCGCGCGTGAGGAGCGTGTCGGCGTAGACGGCGCGCGGCGCGTCGTCGTTCGGCACGGCGCGGATGGCCGCGAGCAACGGAGCATCGTCCGCGAGCTCGTCGCGGCGCTTCGTCGAGCGAGTCGCCATGGCGTGCCGATCGTACGGTACCTGTCGCCATCGTGGTGGGAGCAAGCGCTATGCTTTCTCTCGATGAACGCTCGCCGCCTCGTCCTCCTGATCGCCGGTACCACGCTCTTCGCCGTGACCGCGTATGCGTGCGGCGGGCAGATCGATCCCGATCCCGATCCGGATCCGACCGGATCGGGCGTGTCCAGGTCGCAGCGTGGCGAGAACGACGACATCGAGCGCAAGGACGACTCGCCGCCGCCGGCGTCGAGCTGCGTGCTCCGCGGCGGGAGCTCCTCGGGGACCTCCGACTTTCCGCAGTCCTACTGCGAGAGCGTGAGCCTCTACCAGTGTGGCGCCGAGACGAGGGCGCTCTCGTGCAAGTGCGCCGCGAAGAAGGGGACGTGCAGCTGCAACGGCGAGAGCTTCGCGATCGACTGCAACGGCGCGTGCGCTCCGAGCGGCGATGTGTATGCAAGGTGCAACCTTCCTCCGCCGTAGAGGAGCTACTTTGCGGCGTGCCGAGCGCGTTCGAGGTCGAGAGCCAGTAGGCCGCGGTCGACGCGACGCGGAGGCGGCCGATGCCCGTGCCGTACGGGACCGCCGCGATCGTCTTCGTCGACGTGCCGTCGAGCGCGAAGGCGCGGACCAGGCGGCGTAGAGCGTCGTGCCGTCGAGGACGACGGCGTCGAAGATCGGGCACGCGGTGCCGGCGACGACGACGGTGGCGGTCGCGTTCGACGCGGCGTTGATCGGCGCGCGGACGATGCCTTCTCGGTGCGCGTGTAGACGTCGGCGCCGCTGGTCGCGATGCCGCCCGCCGTCATCGGCACCTTGTCCTGGATGAAGTCGACGCTCGCGCTCTCTTCGGCTCGTCCTCGTTCGGATTCGCCGTCTCGTTGCCGGGCCCGTGAAGCAGGGGTGTGCCGATGTGGGCGCGCTTAAATCCTCAAAGAGGCCGCGGCTTTCAGGATGCAGATCGTGGCCAGGTGATCGAAACGTAATCGGGTGTAGGTCGATGGCGCGTGGATCGCGGCGGGGCTTGGTTGTCGCCACGCGGAGACGAGACAACTACCTAATTCGGCGGATCCGCGTGGCGAGGCGCGGGCACGGTCGCTGCTCTTCGTCCTCGCATGAGCAAGATCGAGCTCCGTTGCGTGACTGCGCTGATGATCGCGATGGCTTCGGCCGCGTGCACGGAGGCGCCCGTCACGATCGAGCGCCGCGTGCGCATCGCCGCCGACGACGACGAGCGCGAGACGGGCGCGACGTACGATGACGAGAGCGACGAAGAGGCCGACGACGAGAGCGCGTCGACGACGAGCGCGATGACGAAGAGCACGAAGGCCTCCGCGACGGAGGCGGACGTGGCGTCGATCGAGCCGGGCGAGGAGGCCGCGCCGCCGTCGATCAAGGTGACGTTCGCGGCGTCGGCCGGGCAGAAGTTCGGGAACGTCCCGATCTACCGCTCGTGCAGCGACATGGGCGTCGACTTCAACCAGGCGAGCTTCGCCGACGCGACCTCGCTCTCGCTCGTGAACGTGGTCGACAAGAAGGTGCTCGTGAAGGTCGAGGGCGCCGCCTTCGAGAAGCTGAAGGCGTCGGTCGTCAGCGGCAACGGCGAGCTCGACATTCCCGTCGAGCGAGGCGCGCTCCCGGCGACGTCGACCGAATACGCGATCGTGATGGGAGGCGACGGTCGCTTCGGGAGCCCCGCCGCGTGCGGGGCGTCGATCCAGCCGAAGAACGAGAGCGATCGCGGCGTGAAGGGCAGCGCGGGCCGCTTCCCGACCGGCCGCACGATCGCGTTCAACCGCGGGATCGGCGGGACCGGCTGCGGGATCGTCGGGTTCCTTCAGGCCTATTACGACGAGTCGCGGAGCGTGGTGTACGCGCGGCCGACGTCGCCGCTCGTCATCGCCGCCGACGACGAAGGTCGCGCCGGCTTCCCGAAGGGCTACGGCCACAAGGGTTGCGACAACCACGACTCGCCGCTCGTCCTCGATCTCCGCGGCGCCGGCGTGAAGCTCGGGCCCGCGCGCGCGGACGTCTTCGACATCGACGGTGACGGCCGCCGCGACACGCTCGGTTGGGTGATCTCGGAGGACACGCCGTTCCTCGTGCGCGACGCGAACGGGAACGGAGTCGTGGACGGCGCGGAGGAGCTGTTCGGCAACCGGACGCGTGGCCGCGACGGGCTCCTCTCGAGCGCGAACGGGTTCGAGGCGCTCGCGGCGTACGACGACGTCGAGGACGGCGTGATCGACGCGAAGGACCGCGTCTGGTCCTCGCTCCGGCTCTGGTTCGATCGCGATCACGACGGCCGGAGCACGCCCGACGAGCTCGAGACGCTCGGCGCGCGCGGCGTCCGCTCGATCGCGACCGGCTATGTCTCCGTCTCGCAGCGGCTCACCTCCGGCGGCGAGATCGAAGGCGCGATCCGGCAGCGCGGCGGCGCGACGATGAGCGACGGCCGCATCGTGTCGGTCCTCGACGTTTGGTTCGAGCGGCACTTCTGATCGGCCTGCGGCCTGCGGCCTGCGGCCTGCGCCGAAGCTCGCGCAAACCGCGCAGCGCGCGAGGTGGGTGGGCCGCGCGTCGTGGGCTGGGGTCGATCCGCCACGGATCAAACGCGAGCCGAAGTGCTTGGAATCTGGGCGGACTACACCGGCGTATGACTTGCTGAGATGTGGGTATGCCTTCCTTGCGCTCGTGGTCCGTTGCGCTCGTCCTCTCCTTCGCGGCGGCCGGCTGCGCGGCCGAGACCGACGAGAGCACCGCGTCCGATTCGGCGAACCTGAACGCCGCGACGTGCGGGCTCGATCCGACGTCGCCCGCGTCGCCGCGGCGGCTGATGGACGAGCCGCTGAAGGATCCGGAGGACGCCGAGACGCGGCTCGGATGCTTGCGCACGATCCTCACGCGGCAGAAGGACGATCGCGCTCCGTTCGCCTCGCTCTACACCGACATCACGATCTCCGCGCGCGCCGCGATCGACGCGGGGCGTTTCGAGGACGGGGTGTGGGTCGCGCGCTACATGACGACCTTCGCCGAGCTCTATCGCGAGGCGTTCGTGGGCTACGCCGACGGGCGCGCGGACGAGATCCCCGGCTCGTGGCGCATCGCGTTCGACGCCGCGCGCGACGAGCGGCCGCTGCAGGTGCAGCACGTCACGCTCGGTGTGAACGCGCACGTGAACCGCGACCTCGCGCACACGCTTTACATCGTCGGCATCGGCGAGCGCGGGGCCGTGCGCGAGAGCCGCAAGCGCGATCACTTCAAGGTGAACGAGATCCTGCGCGAGAACGTCGACGCCACGCTGAGCTCGCTCGCGGAGACGTACGCCCCGGGCCTCGGGCAGTCGCCGGCGGCGGTGATGCGGATCCTCACCGAGACGTATTACCAGGCGGTCGCGGCCGGCCGGCTCAAGGCCTGGGTCGACGCGGTCGCGCTGAGCGACGCGTTCCCGTTCCTCCGTCCCGCGATCGAGGACCAGATCGAGGTCACCTCGAAGCTCATCGCACGGACGATCCTGGTACCGACGATCAACGAAGACCTCGCCGAGAAGCTCCGCGAGATTGAGGCGGGGAACTGAACCACGCATTCGCGTAGGCGGCGGTCACGGTTCGAGTGAGCGCGGCTCGATGCTGGCCCGCTACGCGTTCGCGTCGGTGGCGGTCACGGTTCGAGTGAGCGCGGGGCGATGCTGGGTCCGCCCCGCGTTCGCTTCCGCGGTCGGTTCGAGAGCGAGCGCGGCAGCGCCTTCGCGGTTGCGGCAACGGCGGCGGGCTCTTTCGCGAGGCGGCGGAGAACGGGCGCCTCGAGCTGCACGTTCGCTCGGCGGGACGATCGTGGAGTCGAAGGTGGTGAGGCCTATTGGGAAGAGCCGAAGATGGCGGCGATTGCCATCTCCTCGGGGGCTCGGAACGCGCGCGCTTCGGCGGTGGCGCGCGGCGCTCACGCCTCGTCGTAGTCGTAGTCGTCGCCGTCGCCCTCGTAGTCACCGTCGTCCTCGTAGTTGCCGTCGTCCTCGTAGTCGTCGTCGTCCTCGTCCTCGTAGTCGTCGCCTTTGCCCTCGTCGTCGTAGCGGTCCTCCTCGTAGCTGGCGTTGGTCACCGGCGGCTCGTCGTCGGCGGCGCGGGGGAGATCGCAGTCGGTGCCGCGGCACTCGGAGCCGGGGCCGTTGGGGTTGCCGGACTTGTCGCAGATGTTCGTCCCGAGGCACTTCGACGGGTAGGTCGCGAGTGAGTGCGAGCCGCGTGCTTCCTTCTCCTCTTCCGGCGCCGCGCATCCGGAGGCGAGCGCGACGAGAGCAGCGGCAGCGAGGGCGACGAAGACGCGAGCGTTCATGCCTTTCATGTCGGTCACTACGCGAGCGCCGCCGGTCGGTTCCGCTCCTTGTTCGATTTTCTTCCGTGATGACGAATAGATGCATGCGCGATCCAGCGATCACGATCCAGTCGGCTTGACAGTTAGGAGTCCTAAGTTAGAGTGTCGGTCATGGCGCGGCGGCGGCTTCCATCGTTCGAGGAAACGTCGCCGCTCGGTGAGCGCATCGCGACTGGGCTTCACAAGCTCGGGCTCGCGATGAAGCAGCAGACGTGGCTGAAGGCCGCGGAGGACGGCCTCTCGCCGACGCAAGGGCAGATCCTCGCCGCGCTCGCGGGCGAGGGGGCGCTCACCGGCACCGACCTGTCGAAGCGGCTCGCGCTCACGCTCCCGACCATCAGCGACTCGGTGAAGGCGCTGGTGGAGAAGGGGCTCGTCCTTCGGAGGAGCGATCCGCGGCATCCGCGCGCGAGCCTCCTCGAGCTCACCGCGTCGGGGCGTGCGCGGGCCGCGAGCGCGCGAGCGTGGCCGGAGTTCCTGGCCGTCGCGGTCGACACGATGTCGGAGGCCGAACAAGAGGTGTTCCTGTCCGGGCTCATCAAGATGATCCGCGCGCTCCAGGAGAGCGGGCAGATCCCGACGAACCGAATGTGCGTGACGTGCACGCACTTCCGGCCCCACGTGCACGAAGGCGAGGCGCCCCACCACTGCGCCTACGTCGACGCGGCGATGGCCGATCGCAGCCTGCGCATCGATTGCCCCGAGCACCTCGAGGCCCCCGCCGCCCAGCGCGCGGCGGCGTGGGAGCGGTTCGTGAACACGAGCTGAGCGACCGAAGAAAGATCGCCGCTCGTCCTTCTGCCGCGCTCCGGCAGGGAAGAGCGTCGAGGTTCGTCCACCGACGGAAGGAGAAAAGACGATGAGCATTCCCGGTTACACGTATGGCGCCGTCGCGCCCTCGCCCGTGACGCTGTCCGACTTCGCGCTGATGCAAAAGAGCGCCTTGTTCGACGACGAGGACGTGAAATACCTCCGCCTCTCTCTCGACGTCGTGAAGGACCACGTCGAGGCGATCCTCGATGTCTGGTACGGCTTCGTCGGCGCGAATCCCCACTTGCTGGCGTCGTTCACGAACAAGGAAGACGGGAAACCCATTGGCGATTATCTCGGCGCGGTCCGAAAGCGCTTCGGGCAGTGGATCCTCGACACCGCGCGCGCCGAATACGACCAGAAGTGGCTCGATTACCAGCACGAGATCGGGCTCCGCCATCACCGCGCGAAGAAGAACGCGACCGACGGCGCGCCGTCGACGGACATCGTCCCTTTTCGCCACCTCTTCGCGCTGATTTATCCGGTTACGTTCACGCTCAAGCCGTTCCTCGCGAAGAAGGGACACTCGGCCGAGGACGTCGAGAAGATGTACGGGGCCTGGGTCAAATCGTGCATCCTGCAGATGACGCTCTGGAGCCACCCGTACGTGAAAGACGGTGATTTCTGATGACCTCCGCGCTCGCGCCCGAGTGGGAGACGACGACGTGGCTCAACACGCCCGAGCCGCTCACGCTGGCGAAGCTGCGCGGCCGCGTCGTCGTCGTCCACGCGTTCCAGATGCTGTGCCCGGGGTGCGTCGCGCGAGGGCTCCCGCAGGCGATGCGCGTCGCGGAGGCGTTCTCGTCCGCGCCGCTCACCGTCGTCGGCCTGCACACCGTGTTCGAGCACCATGACGGAATGGGCCTCGCGTCGCTCCGCGCCTTCCTCCACGAATATCGGATCACGTTCCCGGTCGGCGTGGACGCGCCGGGACCGGACGGCGATCCGATCCCACGCACGATGAAGGCCTACGCGATGCGGGGGACCCCGACGACGCTGCTCATCGACGCGGAAGGACACCTGCGCCAGCAGGTCTTCGGCGCGCACGACGACTTGCTCCTCGGCGCCTCGATCGCGCGGCTGCTCTTCGAGGCCGAGCACGACACGCGCGCATCGCAACGAGACGCGAACGCGAACGCGACCCCCGGCGCTCGCGCGTGCGACGATCAGGGCTGCCGCGTCTGAGCGGCCGCGCAGGCGTCCCGCGCTTGCGTGCCGGGAGCGGTCGCGCAAGCATCCGCGCGGTGTTCGACAGTCACGCGCATCTCCAGGACGCTCGCGTCGACGACGCCGCCGGCGTGTGGGCGCGCGCGCAGGGGGCCGGGGTTCGGCGCGTGCTGCTCGCCGGCGTCGACTCCGTCGATTGGGAGCGCCAGGCCGCGCTCGAGCATCTGCCCGGCGTCGCGCGCAGCGTCGGGATCCATCCGCAGGTCGTCGCGACGCTCGCGCCGAAGGAGCGGGAGGCCGAGGTCGATCGGCTCGCGGCCGCGCTCGCGCGACGCTCGAGCGCCGTCGTCGCGCTCGGCGAGATCGGCATGGACGGCGTCGGCGAGCGCCGCGAGAGCTACGACGCGCAGGCCGACCTCTTCGCGACGCAGCTCCGGCTCGCGCAGCAGCACGACCTCCCCGTCCTCTTGCACGTGCTCCGCGCGCACGAGGAGGCGCTGAAGGTCCTCGCCGCGGTCGGCGTGCCCGCGGCCGGCGGCGTCGTCCACAGCTACAGCGGCAGCCCCGAGCTCGTCCCGCGTTACCTCGAGCTCGGGCTCCACCTGTCGTTCTCGGGATCGATCACGTGGCACGAAGGCGGCCGCGCGGCGCGGGCGGTGAAGGCGTGTCCACCGGAGCGGCTCCTCGTCGAGACCGACGCGCCGGATCAGACCCCGCGCGCGCGTCGCCCCGCGCCGAACGAGCCCGCCTTTCTCGCCGACGTCGTGCGCGCGGTAGCATCGATCCGCGGCGAGCCCGAACGGGAGATCGCCGCGCGAACGCACGACAACGCCTGCCGTCTGTTCCGGATCGAGGAGCCATGAGCCAAGTTACGACCGAGCCCGCCCGCGCGCCGTTTCGGCTCCATCGCCGCTTCGATCGGCTCGGCCGTCTCTACGGCGACGCGGCGTTGGAGCGCCTCTCGCGCGCGCACGTGCTCGTGATCGGGCTCGGCGGGGTGGGGTCCTTCGCGGTCGAGGCGCTCGCGCGGAGCGGGGTCGGACGCCTCACCCTCGTCGACTTCGATCGCGTCTGCGTTACCAACACGAACCGCCAGCTGCAGGCGCTCTCCGTCAACGTCGCGAAGCGCAAGGCCGACGTCCTCGCCGAGCGCGCCCAGCTCATCGATCCGCGCCTCCAGGTCCAGGCGCTGCCGCTCTTCTATGGCGCGCCGACCGCGAACCGCATCCTCCGGAGCGACGTCGACTTCGCGATCGACGCGACCGACAACGTCACCGCGAAGTGCCATCTCCTCGCGGAGTGTCGCGCGCGCGGTCTCCGTGTCGTCACCACGCTCGGATCGGCCGGCCGGACGGATCCGCTCGCGGTCACGACGAGCGACCTCGCGAAGACCAAGGGCGACGTGCTCGCGGCCGACGTCCGCCGCGTGCTTCGTCACGAGCACGGGTTTCCGATGCGAGGCAGCTTCGGCGTGCGCGCGGTGTGGTCGACCGAGCCGGCGCGCGATCCTTCCCCCCTCGCGTACGACGGCGACGAAGGGTTTCACTGCGTGTGCCCGGGCGGCAAGAACGAGCATCACTCGTGCGAGGAGCGCGTGCTCGTCCGCGGCAGCGCGAGCTTCGTGACGGGGACCTTCGGCCTCGTCGCGGCGAGCGTGGTCGTGAACGCGATCGCTCGCGGCGAGGTCCCGATCCCGTGAGCGCGAAGCGGGCGGGGCGCACATCTACGGACAAACCTTCGCGTCGACGGATCGGTCGGACTTCCGTTACGCTCTGCGAGCATGCGGGGCAAAGGGCTCTCACGCGCCGTCGTTGCATGCGCCATGGGCACCGTCCTCGTAGCGTGCACGGCGCTCACGGGCGTCGGCGATCTGCTCGTCGATCCCGATGCTCCCGACGCCTCCGAAGCCGCGGCGCCTCCGCCGACGACGACAGGGACCGGCACGAGCCCGCCGCCACCTCCTCCGCCGGAGGACGGCGGCTTGCCGCTCGTCGACGCGACCGTCGTCGATGCGTGCAGCGCCAGCGGTTGTGAGGTCCTCCCCGACGGGTTCGAGCTCGTCGCGCTCGGTGCGCCGAGCTCGGACGCGGATTGTCCGACCGGGTTCGCGCCGCTCCTCGACGGCGTCGAGAACCCGACGCTCGATCCGGGCGCGTGCACGTGCGGGTGCAACCTCACGCAGCCGCCGACGTGCACCGTGCCCGCCGGCGGCAGCATCACGCTCCTCTACGGACCCGTCGGCAGCGGCTCGTGCACGAGCACGGGACAAGCCGTTCCGACGGGGTGCTCGACCGAGGGCTTCCACGGGCCGTTCATCGAGTACGACCGCAACTACGTCGCGCCGACGGCGACGCGCACCGGCGGCAACTGCACCGCGTCCGCGTCGAAGGACAACTCGAAGCTGAAGACGACCAGCGTCCGCGTGTGTCAGGCGACGGTGATCCCGCAGTGCGACGGGAAGACGTGCGCGCCGCAGGTGGCGCCGTACGAGACGTGCGTCGCGTCGCAGGGAGCGCGAGCGTGTCCGGCCGAGTGGCCGACCCGTCATCGCGTCGGCGCGAGCGCGAGCTTCACGTGCGGCAGCGGCTGCACGTGCTCGGTCGAGGGGCAGTGCTCCACCTCGGGGACGCTCCGCTACTTCGCGAGCACGAACTGCAGCGGCACGGCCGGCCTCACGTACCCCGTCGGCGGCTGCAACCCGACGCAGGCGCAGGCCACGACCTACGGCTCGCACCGCTACGATCCGAACCCGCCGACGAACACGTCGTGCAAGACGGGCGGCACGTCGGCGCCGGGGACGCCTGCCCTCGCGCAGGAGCTGACCGTCTGCTGCAAGTGAGCGCGTCGCTACTGCGGCTCGAGCTGCAGGCACGCGGCGCGCACGTTCGTGTCGCTGATGTTCACGCAGCGACCGTCCTTCCAGACGCTCCACGCGGGCGCGCTCGAGCTGAGGGTGAAGCAGTCGAAGCCCGGCGTGATGCGCGCGACGGGCTCGCCTTCGCAGCTGTCGCTCCGGCCGAAGATCACGCGGCCGCTCGGCTGGAGCGAGAGGCACGCCGCGCGTTTGTTCGTGTCGCTGATGTTCACGCAGCGGCCGTCCTTCCAGACGCTCCACGCCACCTCGCTCGCGCTGAGCGAGAAGCAGTCCGTCTCCGGCGTGATCGGGGTCGCGTCGCCTTCGCAGCTGTCGCTCCGCCCGAAGACGGCGAGGCCCTCCGGCTTGAGCTGGAGGCACGCCGTGCGCTGGTTCGTGTCGCTGATGTTCACGCAGCGGCCGTCCTTCCAGACGCTCCACGCGACGGCGGAGCCGCTGAGCGCGAAGCAGTTCGTCTCCGACGTGACCTGGACCGCGTCGCCTTCGCAGCTGTCGCTTCGCCCGAAGACCGCCTTGCCCTCCGGCTTGAGCGCGAGGCACGCGGAGCGGACGTTCGTGTCGCTGATGTTCACGCAGCGGCCGTCTTTCCAGACGCTCCACGCGACGGCGGAGGCGCTGAGCGCGAAGCAGTCGGTGTCGTCTCTCACGGTGGCGACCGGATCGCCGTCGCAGCTGTCGGTCCGCCCGAAGATGCGGCCGCGGATGCTCGCCGGGGGTGGAGGAGTCACGGGCCCGCCGCAGACCTGGTTGGCCGCGATCTGCTCGGCGGTGACGACCGCGCGGGAGCCGTCCGCGCAGAGGACGTCGAACTGCCCGTCTGCACGGCGCGTCATCGTAAGGATATCGCTGATTTGCGCGTTCTCACTCGTCGCCGGCGCGTCCGCCTCGGCGCCTGCGTCGCACGCGACGACCACCGCACCGACCGCCACGAGAGCGAGGATTTTGCTCAGAATGCGCTGACTCATGCGCATGTAGTAGCAAAGACTACACTGTCTGCAAGTTGATTGGTACGAATGCGTTTCAATGGCTCCGGCGCCGCCGTCGCGCTCCTCGGCGGCGCGGGCTGAGAGCTGGTGCGGCGCCGCTACTTCTTGTCGTAGACGTGCTCGAGCGAGGACTCGTAGAAGATGTGGAGCGTCGTGCTCGTCGCGGTGAACGGCCGGACGATCGGGCCCACGACGCCGGGGCAGCCGATGTTGAGCGTGAGGTTCGTGCCGACGGTCGTCCACGTGCCGCTGCTCTTCGAGCCGTCGTCGTGCGCCGCCTCGTAGGTGCCGTTCGCGTTGAAGCGCAGCGTCACCGCGTCGAGCGTGTCGACCTCGGTGCCGGGCGCCGACGCGTTCGTGTACGAGAACCCTCCGGAGAGGTCGTACGTGCCGGGCGTGATCGTCGTTCCGGCCGGCGTCGGTGCCGGCGGCGCGGCGGCGAGCAGCGGCTTGTCCGTCGCGGTGAGCGGCAGCGACGTGCAGCCGCCCGCGTCGATCTCGGTGCCGGAGTCGATCTCGGTGCCGGAATCGAGGAGGCCGGAGTCGCCACCGGCGTCTGCCTCGTCACCGGCGTCTGCTTCGTTGCCGGCATCGTCACCGGTACCGGCGTCGTCACCTGCGTCGTCGTCACCGGAGTCACCGGCGTCTGCTTCGTCGCCGGCGTCGTCACCGGTACCGGCGTCGTCGTCGCCGGCGTCGGTATCGCCCGAGTCGATGTCCCCGTCGAGCGGTGCGACGTCTTGCGTGTTTGCGTCGACCTGCGCGTTCGGGTCGACGTCGCCGGTCGCGCCGTCGCGCGGCGGCGTCGCGCCGTCGAGGCCGCCGGCGTCGAACGCGATCGGACCGAGGTCGCTGTCGTCCTCACAAGCCTGAAGGACGAACGAGGTGAAGGCCGCGGCGACGAGGAGGAGCGCGCCACGAAGCGCGCGCGTGCGAACGACGGACATGCCTCGTCAGTGTAATGCCAATCGAGATAGAGCTCACGATCCGTGATCGCGAAGGTGTGCCTCGGGCGCCGAGTGGCACACATTCCGAGGGCAGAGAGCTGAAACGGCGCGAGATCGAGTTGGCCCGCGCGGTGCTTGAATACCGGGCATGATCGCAACTCGGACCTTCGCTCTCCTCCTCGTTGGCACGGCTCTCTTCGGCGCGACGGCGTTCGCCTGCAACGGCCAGGTCGACGATCCCGATCCCTCCGGCTCGACGTCGTCGAGGTCGCGCGCGGGCCAGCGGGACGAGGATCGTTCGGAGACCGTGAAGGAGAATCCGCCCACGGGCGGGACGACGACCTCGACGTCCGGCGCGCCCGCCTCGAGCTGCAAGTACGACGGCAGCGGCTCGTCGAGCGGCGGCAACGGCGCGGGCCTCTTCTCGTGCGAGAGCGCCAATCGGTACGTCTGCGACTCGGGCGAGGCCGTCCTCACGTGCAGCTGCAGCTCGCAGAATGGCCAGTGGGCGCCGGGCACGTGCAGCTGCAACGGGATCACCTTCGAGTTCGATTGCGCGAAGGGCTGCGGCCCCGGCCCCGAGGAATATGCAAAGTGCAACCTTCCCGTGCCGCCCGACCACGGCGCTTCGGGCGGCGGCTCCTCGACGTCGTCGACGAGCTCGGGCGGTTGAGCGTCGCTCCGCGCCCCTACCGCGCCGGGCCCATCAGCGCGCGGACGTGCTCGACGTAGTCGTCGCCCGGGTAGGCGCGGCGGAGCGCGGCCAGCTCCTCCGCGTCCGGGCCCGCGGGGTAGCGGAGGCGCCGGGAGCCGTCGGTCGCGGCGAGGCACACGGCGCGCGCGACGTCGGCGTCGGTCGTGGTCTTCGTGTCGTCGCGGCCGCGCGCGAGCTGCTCGGCGTACGGCGCATAGGCTTCGGGGACGAGGCCCTTCATGCGGTCGGCGGCGTTCGCGATGAAGCTCGTCGCCGGACCGTAGCCCGGCTCGACGATCTTCGCCGTCACGCCGAAGAACGCGAGCTCGTACGAGAGCGACTCCGTGAAGCCTTCGATCGCGCACTTGCTCGCGTTGTAGACGCTGACGAGCGGGAACGGCACGATCGCGGCGCTCGACGTGACGTTGATGAGCGTGCCGGCGCGGCGCGCGCGGAAGTGCGGGACGACGGCCTGGCTCACCGCGATCACGCCGAACGTGTTGGTCTCGAAGACGTCGCGGATCGTCTGCTCCGGCGTCGCCTCGAGCGCGGAGAGGAGGCCGATGCCGGCGTTGTTGACGACGACGTCGAGCCCGCCGAACGCGGCGATGCCGTCCTCGATCGCGCGGGCGATCGAGGCGCGATCGGTGACGTCGAGCGGGAGGACGCGGAGGCGCTCGGAGGTGGGGAGGTCGGACTTCTGCGGCGAGCGCATCGTCGCGACGACGTTCCACCCGCGCTCGAGGAGCTCGATCGCGGTGGCGCGGCCATAACCAGAGGAGGAACCCGTGATGAGAGCGGTCTTCATGAAGAGGACCATATGGCCCGCGACCGAGACGCGCTATAATGCGAACTCCTGAATGCGTTCGCGATCGTCTGGCTCGAACATAGACCCGCTCGCCGCCGTCATCCAGCTGCTGCGGCCGCAGACGGTGCTGTCGAAGATCGTCTCCGGCGCGGGGCGCTGGAGCGTGCGGTACGAGGCGCACGTCGATCCTGGCTTCTGCCTCATGCTGGAGGGCTCGTGTTTCCTCGACGGGGAGGGGATCGGCGCGCTCGAGCTGACGGAGGGCGACTTCGTCCTTCTCCCCGCCACGCCCGGCTTCACGCTCGCGAGCGATCTCGCGCTGAAGCCACGGCTCGTACCGCCGACGCACGGCGAGGAGCTGCGGCACGGAACGAAGACAGGCCCGCCGTCGATGCGGATGCTCGGCGGCTACTTCCGCTTCGACCGCGCGAACGCGGACCTGCTCGTGAAGCTCTTGCCGTCCATCGTCCTCGTTCGCCGCGGCGACACGGGCGCGGCGCGGCTCTGCACGATCGTGGAGCTGATCGCGGAGGAGACGACGGCGGAGCGTCCGGGGAAGGACCTGATCCTCGAGCGGCTCGTCGAGGTGCTCCTCGTCGAGGCGATGCGCTTTCGCCCGGTGGAGGCGGCGCGGGAGGAGCAAGGGCTGCTCGCCGGGCTCGCCGATCCTGCCCTCGCGCGCGCGCTGCGGCGCATCCACGAGGACGTCGCCCATCGCTGGACGGTCGCGGAGCTCGCGCGGGCGGCGGGCATGTCGCGTGCCGTCTTCGCGGAGCGGTTCGCGCGCAAAGTGGGAATGCCGCCGATGCAATACCTGCTCGAATGGCGAATTGCGATTGCCAAGGACGTGCTCCAGCGGGATCGCGCCCCGCTCGCGGAGGTGGCGGAGAAGATTGGATATCAATCGGCGAGCGCGTTCAGCACCGCGTTTTCGCGCCACACCGGCTGCGCGCCCAGCGCCTTCGCGCGCTCGGGAGCGGGATGACCGTCCTCGACGGCACCTTGCGCGCGATCGTCGCCGCCGATCGACTCCCCCTCTCCGAGACGGTCGACGGAAAGGCCCTCCTCCATCGCCGGCTCACCGTCTTCTATGGCTACTTCGCGTTGCTCGCGACGCTCGCCGCCCTCGCCGGGCGCGTCCGGCACGTCCTCGCGGACCTCGATCCGGAGCTCCTCCGCTTCGTCATGAACGTCCAGGCCGGCCACGCGGTCGTGCTCGGCCTCGTCTTCGCGGCGTTGCGGCTCCGCGTCCACGACGAGCTCCTCCTCCGCGCCCTCGACGTGGTCGCGACGGTGGCGACGGCGGGGACCGCCGCGGTCGCGCTCTCCGTCGTCCCGTACGTCGTCACGGTCGACGTGTCGGCGGTGGCCTTCTTCGTCCTCTTCTTCGTCGTGCGCGCGGCGCTCGTGCCGAGCAAGCCGTGGCTCGCGACGGCGTTCGCGGCCCTGGGCGCGGTGCCTTTCCTCTTCGGCCTCGCCGCGATGTACCGGCGGGCGGGCCTCTCCGACGCGGCGACGTTCGCGGCGGCTCGCAGCATGGCGGCGGGCGTCGTCGGCGTCTACGTCGTCTCGAGGACGATCTACGGACTACGCAGCGCGGTCGAGAAGGCGGTCAAGCTCGGGCAATACGTCGTTCACGAGAAGATCGGAGAAGGCGGGATGGGCTCGGTCTACCGCGCGAGCCACGCGATGCTGAAGCGCCCGACCGCGATCAAGGTCATCGCGCCGGAGCGGGCGGGCGAGACGGCGACGGCGCGCTTCGAGCGCGAGGTCCTGGCGACGAGCCGCCTCACCCATCCCAACAACGTCGCCATTTACGATTACGGCCGCACGCGCGGCGGCGTCTTCTATTACGCGATGGAGCTCCTCGAGGGAGAGGACCTCGCGCGGCTCGTCGAGCGGGAGGGCCCGCAGCCGGTCGCGCGGACGCGCCACATCCTGCGCCAGGTCGTCGCCGCGCTCGGCGAGGCGCACGACGCCGGCCTCGTGCATCGCGACGTCAAGCCGGCGAACGTGATGCTCTGCCGCCGCGGCGGCGCGCGCGACTTCGTGAAGGTCCTCGACTTCGGTCTCGTGAAGGACGTCGCGACCCCGCCGGACATGAAGCTCACGAGCGAGCGCGCGCTCGCCGGCACGCCGCTCTACATGGCGCCGGAGTGCGTGATCGCGCCCGACACGGTGGGCCCGGCCGCGGACGTCTACGCGCTCGGCTGCGTGGCGTACTTCCTCCTCACCGGCCGCGAGCCCTTCACCGGCGGCAACGTCGTCGAGGTGTTCTCCGGCCACATCCACGCGACGCCCGAGCCGCCGTCGAGGCACGCGCCCGCCGTCCCGTCCGACGTGGACGCGCTCGTCCTCCGCTGCCTCGCCAAGGACCCCGCGACCCGCCCGACCACTCATGAGCTCGAGCAAGCCTGGTAGTCGCAGCCTGTCGATTTCACCGCGCGCCGACGGACCGTGCACTAAAGGAAGGTCGTGCGTTACGTCCTCGTCGTCATCGGAGTCCTCGCCGTCATCGGCGCCCTCGTGGCGATCAAGGGAGCGCAGATCGCCAAGCTCATCGGGTTCGGCAAGCAGATGGAGGCGGCCGGGCCGCCACCGGAGGCGGTGTCTTCCGCGATCGCGGAGGAGCAGGAGTGGGAAGAGCTGGTCACCGCGGTCGGCAGCGTCGCGACCGCGCGCGGCGTCTCGATCAGCTCCGACATCGCGGGCGTCATCCGCGCGATCCGCTTCGAGTCCGGCGCGACGGTGAAGCAAGGGCAGGTCCTCGTCGAGCTCGACTCGAGCGTCGAGCGCGCGCAGCTCGCGGCCGCGGTCTCCCGTCGCGAGCACGCCGCCGTGACGGCCGATCGCGCGCGATCGCTCGCGCAGTCGGGTGCGATCTCGCGCGCCCAGCTCGACGCGGACGAAGCGGCGCTCCGGAACGCGACGACGGACGCGGAGGCGATCACGGCGCAGATCGCGAAGAAGACGATCACCGCGCCGTTCAGCGGCAAGCTCGGGATCCGCGGCGTGAACCTCGGGCAATACCTGAACCCCGGCACGCCGATCACGAGCCTCGAGACGGCGGAGACGGTGCACGTCGACTTCTCGCTGCCGCAGCAGCGGCTCCAGCAAGTACAGCTCGGCATGCCGGCGCGCATCCAGCTCGAGTCCGACGCCGGCGTCGTCGAGGGCAAGGTCGCCGCGATCGATCCCACCGTCGACAACACGACCCGCACCGCGCGGCTCCGCGCCGACGTCGAGGAGGGGAAGGGCGCGGAGCAGCTCCGCCCCGGCATGTTCGTGAACGTCGCGGTCGTGCTGCCGGGGAAGTCCAAGCGCACGACCGTGCCCGCGACCGCGATCGTCCACGCGACCTACGGCGACTCCGTCTTCATCGTCGAGGGCAAGACCGCGCGGCAGCAGTTCGTGCGGACCGGCGAGTCGCGCGGCGATTTCGTCGCCATCCTCGACGGCGTCAAGCCGAAGCAAGAGGTGGTGACGGCGGGGGCGTTCAAGCTCCGGAACAACGCCCCCGTCGCGGTCGACAACTCGAAGAAGACGGTCGATCCCAAGCTCGCGCCGGTGCCCGAGAACCGGTAAGCCAATGAAGTTTACCGACGTCTTCATTCGCCGGCCGGTGCTGGCGATCGTGGTCAATCTGATCATCATCGTCGCCGGGATTCAGGCGATCAGGACGCTCAACGTCCGGCAATATCCGAAGGTCGAGAGCGCCACCGTCACCGTGCGCACCGCCTACGTCGGGGCGAGCGCGGACCTCGTGCGCGGGTTCATCACCACGCCGCTCGAGCGGTCGATCGCGGCCGCGGACGGCATCGACTACATCGAGTCCCAGAGCACGCAGGGGCTCTCGACCATCAACGTCCGGCTGAAGCTCAATTTCAACGCCGCGAACGCGCTCGCGGACATCACCGCGCGCGTCAATCAAGTACGCGCCGACTTGCCGCCGGAGTCGGAGGTGCCGGCGATCAGCATCGAGCCGTCCGACGCGCAGGTCGCGGCGATGTATTTGAGCTTTGCGTCGACCATCCTCGAAGACAATCAAGTCACCGATTACCTCATACGCGTCGTCCAGCCGCGCCTCTCCGCGATCGAGGGCGTGCAGCGCGCCGACATCCTCGGCGGCCGCACCTTCGCCGTCCGCGCGTGGCTGAAGTCCGATCGCATGGCGGCGCTCGGCGTGTCGCCGCTCCAGGTGCGGGAGGCGCTCGCGGCGAACAACTACCTCTCCGCGGTCGGGCAGACCAAGGGCGCGCTCGTCCAGATCAACCTCACCGCCGCGACCGACCTCAAGTCGATCGAGGACTTTCGGCGCCTCGTCGTGAAGCGCCAGGGCGACACCCTCGTGCGCCTCGCCGACGTCGCGGACGTCGTCCTCGGCGCCGACACCTACGATCAGGACGTCCGCATGAGCGGCAAGGCGGCGACCTTCATGGGCGTGTGGGTCCTGCCGAACGCGAACTCGCTCGACGTCATCGCCGCCGTGCGCGCGGAGCTCGAGGAGATCAAGCGCGAGCTCCCGAGCGGGATGGAAGCGGAGACGGCGTACGACTCGACGACGTACATCGACGACGCGATCCGCGAGGTCGTCACGACGCTGCTCGAGACGATCGGCATCGTCATCGTCGTGATCTTCCTGTTCCTCGGCAGCCTCCGCAGCGTGCTCGTGCCCGTCGTCGCGATCCCGGTGTCGCTCATCGGGGCCGTGTTCCTCATGCAGGTCTTCGGGTTCACGGTGAACCTCCTCACCTTGCTCGCCGTCGTCCTCGCGGTCGGCCTCGTCGTCGACGACGCGATCGTCGTCGTCGAGAACGTCGAGCGGAACATGCGCGAGGGCAAGGGCCCGCTCGAGGCGGCGTACGTCGGCGCGCGCGAGCTCGTCGGGCCGGTCATCGCGATGACGATCACGCTCGCCGCCGTCTACGCGCCGATCGGCTTCCAGGGCGGCCTCACCGGCGCGCTCTTCCGCGAGTTCGCCTTCACCCTCGCGGGCGCGGTCACGATCTCCGGCGTCGTCGCGCTCACGCTCTCGCCGATGATGTCGTCGAAGCTCCTCCGCCACGAGCACGGCTGGTTCGTGACGAAGGTCGACGCCGTCTTCGACGCCATTCGCCGCCGCTACGAGCGCGCGCTCGCGGCGACGCTGCGGAACCGCGGCCTCGTGTACACGGTGTGGGTCGCGCTCTCGATCTTGGTCGTGCCGATGTACATGTTCTCGCCCGCCGAGCTCGCGCCGAACGAGGACCAGGGCGGCGTCTTCGGGGCGCTCGAGGTGCCCGCGAACGCCAGCCTCGAGCAGGTCGTCGCCTATTCGAAGCAGGTCGAGGAGAAATTCGAGGCCGTCCCCGAGTTCGACCATTCTTTTCAGATCACGTTCGCGAATACCGGTTTCGGCGGCATGATCGTCAAACCGTGGAGCCAGCGTAAACGAAGTATCTTCCCGATCCAGGAGGAGCTCTCCGCCGCGACGATGAGCATCACCGGCGTGCGCGCGCCGGTCTTCAACCCGCCGCCGCTCCCGAGCCCCGGCTTCTTCCCGGTCGAGGTCGTCATCGCGTCGACCGCGGACCACGAGGAGATCCTCCGCTTCAGCGACCAGATCGTCGAAGAGCTCATGAAGACGGGGCAGTTCGCGTTTCCGCCCATCGTCGACGTGCGGATCGATCAGCAGAAGACGGAGATCGTCCTCGACCGCGACAAGATCGCGGCGATGGGGCTCTCGATGCAGCAGATCGGCGCCGACATGTCCGCCGCGCTCGGCGGCAACTTCGTCAATCGCTTCTCGATGGATGGTCGCAGCTACAAGGTCATCCCCCAGATCGAGCGCTCGGGCCGCCTCACGCCGGAGCAGCTCACGCAGATCCACGTCACCGGCGCGAACGGGCAGCTCATGCCGCTCTCCGCCGTCGCGACGCTCCGGGACGAGGTCGAGCCGCGCACGCTGAACCGCTTCCAGCAGCTCAACGCGGTGAAGCTCTCCGGCGTCGCGACGCAGTCGCTCGAGGGCGCGCTCCAATCGGTGGAGACGATCGCGGCGGCGAAGCTGCCGCACGGCTATCGCGTCGACTTCACCGGCGAGTCGCGGCAGCACCGGCAGGAGGGCGGCCGCTTCCTCCCCGCGATGTCGCTCGCGATCCTGCTCATCTTCCTCGTGCTCGCCGCGCAGTTCAACTCGTTCCGCGATCCGCTCGTCATCCTCCTCGGCTCGGTCCCGCTCGCGATGTTCGGCGCGCTCATCTTCACGTTCCTGAAGTTCGCGGGGCCGCCGGGGATGAATTTCGCGCTGACGGAGGGCTGGACGACGACGATGAACATCTATTCGCAGGTCGGGCTCGTCACCCTCGTCGGCCTCGTCTCGAAGAACGGGATCCTCATCGTCGAGTTCGCGAACTCCGAGCAGATCGCCGGCAAGGGCAAGCTCGACGCGGTGATGGAGGCGGCGCGCACGCGCCTCCGCCCCATCCTCATGACGACGACCGCCACCGTCGCGGGCCACTTCCCGCTCACGCTCGTGTCGGGCCCGGGCGCGGTCGCGCGGAACTCGATCGGCATCGTGCTCGTCGGCGGAATGGCGATCGGCACGCTCTTCACGCTCTTCGTCGTGCCGTCGCTCTACATCCTCCTCGCGAAGGACCACGCGAAGACCCCGGCGCTGGCAAGCTGATTGCTTCGTCGGCGAAGGATGCACCACCGAGCAGTCATCTTCACCGTCGCGCTCGCCGCCCTCTCGGCCGCGTGCCGCAGGGACAGCGAGCCCGCCGGCGCCGCGACGACGCGCTCCGCCGAGCTGGGCCGGTCGTCGGAGCCCGAGCGCGGAGCGATCGAGACCGTCGACGTCGCCAGCGATCGCGCTGCGCTCGTGGTCGCGGGCGTTGGGGCGAAGGCGAAGCGGCCGATCGTCTACATCCACGGGATGTGCGGCGAGGCGAAATCGGACCTCGATGCGTGGTCGTCGGGCGTGCGGACGCACGGCACGATCATCGCGCTCGAGGGTGACGCGGCGTGCGCGAACGGCGGCCGCACGTGGTCGCAGGACGTCGCCGCGCTGGACCGTCGCGTCGATACGGCGATCGCGGCCGTGCGCTCGGTGCGCGGGATCGACCTCGACGCGAGCGAGGTCACCGTCATCGGCGAGTCGATGGGCGCGACGCGCGCGGTGTCGCTCGCGGCCCGGTCGCCGGACAAGTACACGCGGCTCGTGCTGGTGGGAGCGCCGGAGAAGTCGTCGCCGAAGAGCGTCGGCAACCCGAAGGCGGTCGCGGTGCTCGCCGGCGAGAAGGAGGACCAGGCGCCGTCGCAGCAGACCGTCGAGAGCCTCTCCGCCGGCGGGCTGAACGCGAAGCTCTGGACGCTCGCCGGCGCGGTGCACGGCGAATACGGCCCGAACGGCGCCGCGACGATGAGCGAGGCCCTCGCGTTCGTGAGCGAATAGCGCCCGCCGGCTCAGGGCAGGTGTTCGGGCGAATACGTGATCGCGCAGATGTTCCGGACGAAGTCGACGAAGCCGTTCCAGTCGCTCGTCTTCGAGAGGAAGGCGTCGGCCTGCGCGGCGGCGGCGCGGTCGGCGAGCTGCGCGCGCGGGAGGTCGGAGACGAACACGACCGGCACCGTCGCCTTGAAGCGCGCCTTCACGCGGCGGCACAGCTCGTCGCCGCTCACCTCCGGCATCTGCACGTCCATCAAGACGAGGTGCGGCTGCCAGCGCGCGAGCAGGTCGTCGAACTCGCGCACCGACGTCGTCGTGCGGACGTCGAAGCCCGCCTTGACGAGGATCTGCGAGTAGACGCCGAGGACGAACGTGCTGTCGTCGATCATGAGGATGCGGAGCGTCCACTCGGCTTCGCGAGCGAGCGCGAGCGCGGGCGCGATCGCGGGCGCGGGCACCCCCGGCCGCGCGTCGAGCGGCGCCGCGGGCACGGTCGGCATCGCGATCGGCATCGTCGGCCCGAACGCCGCGCCGATCCGCTCCGTCTCCGCGGCGTCCGAGGCGGGCGGCTGCGTGGTGGCGCAGCGCGGGCGCGCCGCGTCGTCGTCGAGCGCCTGGAGCGCGGTGTCGAGCGTCTCGAAGCGACGAGGCTCGCGCCGCGGCGTCACGTTCGCGAGCGCGCGCTCGATGCGGCCGACCGCTTCTCGCCACTGCCCGGTGCCGTGCGGGGCGAGGGCGCGCGCGAGCTCGAGGGTGGAGGGCCAGCGCGCGTCGGGATCGCGCTCGAGGCAACGCGCGACGACCTCCGCGAGCGCGGGCGGAACGGCGGGCCGCTGCTCGTTCAGCAGGACCGGCCGCTTCTCGAGGATCTTGGCGATGACCTGCGAGAGCGATCCGGTGAAGGGCACCTCGCCCGCGAGGAGCTCGTACATGACGACGCCGATCGACCAGAGATCGGTGCGCGTATCGAGGGCGTCGCGCCGGAGCTGCTCCGGGGACATGTAGCTCGGTGAGCCGACGATCGCGCGATCGTCGCTCGAGAGGAGATCGGGCGCGAGCGCGATGCCGAAGTCGAGCAGCTTCACGACGCGGCGGCCGTCGTGGAGGCGCGCGAGGAAGAGGTTCGCCGACTTGAGGTCGCGATGCACGACGCGCGCGGCGTGGACGTGCGCGAGCCCTTCGAGCGCCTGGAGCGCGTAGTCGACGACCTCGGAGGGAGGGAGCGGTCCGCGGCGGGAGAGGACGTCGGCGAGATCGCTCCCGTCGAGGTACTCCATGACGAGGTACGGCGCGCCGTTCGGGAGCGTGCCGGCGTCGGTGACGCGCACGACGTGCTCGCAGGTGATGCGCGCGATCGCGGAGGCCTCGCGCGAGAAGCGATCGAGCGCGTCGGCGGAGGAGAGCAGGCCCGGCAGCATCGCCTTCACCGCGACGCGCTGGCGGAGGATGACGTGCTCGGCCTCGTAGACGATCCCCATCCCGCCTTCGCCTGCGACGCTGTCGATGCGGTACTTCCCCGCGATGACGTCGCCCACGAGCATCGGCGTGGATTCGAGCATTCGGGGAAGAGGATAGCCCCGATCGGCCGTACGCTGCTCGCGTGTCGAAGTCGGCGACGTCATGAAGGCGAAGGCGCTCGCGCTCGTCCTCGCCTCGGCGTTCATCCACGCGAGCTGGAACGCGATCCTCAAGCGGTGCCGCGAGCCGGAGCACGCGGTGATCGCGGGCTCGGTGGTGTCCGCGTCCTTCGCCGTCGTCATCGGTGCGCTGCTCGGCTTCGCGCCGGGGCGCGGCTACGCGCTCGGGTGGGCGCTCGTCGCCGGGCTCCTCGAGGCCGCGTATTTCCAGGCGCTCGGGCGCGCGCTCGCGCGCGGCACGCTCGGCACCGTGTACACCGTGAGCCGCGGCGGCGCGCTCCTCGTCGTGTGGCCGATCTCGGTGCTCCTCCTCGGCGAGGAGCTCACCCCCTTCCGCGCGGGCGGCACCATGCTCGTCATCGCCGGGCTCGCGGGGGTGGGGTTCTCGTCCTCGCGCGCGACGGCGGGACCGGCGAGCTCCGGGTTCGCGATCGCCGCGCTCACGGGCCTGTTCATCGGCGGGTACAACCTCGCCTACAAGCGCGCGCTCGCGGGCGGCGTGTCGGCGGCGACGTCGAACGCGGTGTCGCTCGGGCTCGCGGCCGCGATCAACGTCGCGCTCGTCGGCCGCGCGCGCCGCACCGCCGCGCTCGCCGCGCTGCGTGGCTCGCCCCTCGCGATCGGGCTCGCCGGCTTCCTCGGCGCGACCGGCTTCCTCCTCTTCCTCGCCGCGCTGGCGGAGGTCGGCGCAGGGCTCGTCGTGACGCTGCGGAACACGTCGATCCTGTTCGCGCAGGGGATGGGCTTCTTCCTCGGCGAGCGACCCGGCCGCCTCGCGCTCGCCGGCACCGCCGCCGTCACGGCGGGCGCGATCCTGCTCGCGCTCTGACGTACGATCGCCTCGATGCGCTCCCTCGCAGCGATCGTCCTCGTCGCGTGCTCGGAGCCCGCGTCCGTCGTCGCCGACGCCGACGCCGACGCCGGAGCAGAGGCCGGCGCGCCGCCCGTCGCCGTTCCGGACGCGAGCGCCGACGCCGTCGCGGCGCCGAGCGGTTGGTCGTCGCGCGCGTCGTTGCCGCGGCCGATGCAGGAGGTCGCGGTCCTCGCGCTCGACGGGCTCGTCTACGTGATCGGCGGCTTCGACGACGCGAGCGCGACGCTCGCCGACGTCCGCATCTACGACCCCGCGACCGATCGCTGGCGCGACGGCGTGGCCTTGCCGCGCCCGCTCCATCACGTGAACGCCGCCGTGGTGGGCGATCGGATCTGGATCGCGGGCGCGCTCGAGGGCGGCGCCTTCACCGCCACCGGCGTCACGTTGATGTTCGATCCCGGCGCCGGGAGCTGGGTCGAACGGCGCGCGATGCCGCCGGGCTCGGAGCGCGGATCGTCGATGACGGCCGCGATCGGCGAGACGATCTACGTCGCGGGCGGCCTCCGCGGCGGGGCGGTCGCGGACTTCTCCGCCTACGACACGGAGACCGATACGTGGTCGTCGCTGCCGCCGCTCCCGTCCGCGCGCGATCACGGCGGCGGCGTCGCGGCGGGCGGGCTCTTCTTCGCGGTGAGCGGCCGCTCGTCGATCGCGGGGCACACGACGCGCCTCGACGTCTTCGATCCCGCGACCGGCGCGTGGACGTCGCGCACGCCGATGCCGACGAGCCGCGCGGGCTCTTCGATCGCGCTCGCGGGAGATCGGATCGTGGTCCTCGGCGGTGAAGGCAACCCCGCGGTTCCAAGCGGCGTCTTCGCGGAGGTCGAGGCGTATTCGATCGCGGCCGATCGCTGGGAGGCGCTCCCCGCGATGCCGACCCCGCGTCACGGCACCGGCGCGGCCACGATCGACGGAGTCGTGTACGTGCCCGGCGGCGGCACGCGGCAAGGGTTCGGCGCGACGGCGATCGTCGAGGCGCTGCGCGTGCCTTGAGGTGGGGACGTCGTGAGCGCACTGGCTGGCGGTGGCGTATCGCGCCGCGGCGTGCGACGATCGGAGGATGCGCAGGCGCGAGCTCCTGATCGGGGCGCTCGGATCGATCATCTATGTCGCGTGCGGGAGCGACGCCGAGAAGGCTCCGCCTCCCGTGGTCCCTGGACCGGACGGCGGCACGCCGATCGACGACGGCGAGGTGCCGCTCGCTCCGCCGGGGCCTACCTCGGCGGAGGAGGACAGCCATCGCGTCTTCCCGCAAGGGGTCGCGTCCGGCGATCCGCGGCCCGATCGCGTGGTGCTCTGGACGCGCATCGATCCGTCCGCCGCGGGGAAGGGCGCCGACGCCGACGTCGACCTCGAGCTCGTGATCGCGAAGGACGAAGCGCTCACGGAGATCGTCGCGCGCGTGAACGTCACCGCCGTGGCGTCGGCCGACCACACCGTCCGCGTGATCCCGACCGAGCTCGAGGCCGGGCGCTTCTACCATTATCGCTTCGAGCTCCTCGGCGTCGCGACGACGCAGGTGGGGCGGACGAAGACGGCGCCGGATCCGGACGCCGACGTCGCGGTGAAGTTCGTGTTCGCGGCCTGCCAGGACTACATCGGCCGTTACTGGCACGCGTGGCGCGCGTTCCTCGAAGAGAAGGTGGACGTCGACTTCGTCCTCTACCTCGGCGACTACATCTACGAGTCGGTCAACGACGCGCGCTTCCAGTCCTCCACGCCCGATCGCGAGATCAAGCTGCCGGACGGGATCGACACGTCCCCGAAGCAAGACGGCTCGCGCCTCGCGGCCGGGACGCTCGCGGACTACCGCACCCTCTACAAGGTCTACCGGCAGGAGGCGCTCCTCCGCGAGGTGCATCGCCTCTATCCGTTCATCGTCACGTGGGACGATCACGAGTTCGCCGACGACTGCTGGCAAGACCACTCCACGTCGTTCAACGGCGAAGACCCGAAGAACCCCGGAAAGGCCAACCCGGGCGACGAGAAGAGCACCGCGCGCCGGACCGCGGCGAACCGCGCCTTCTTCGAGCATCAGCCGATCGACGTCGTCCACCGCGCCGACCTCGAGTTCCCGTTCGATCTCAAGATTTACCGGTCGCTCCGGTACGGGAAACACGTCGAGCTGTTCTTGACCGATCAGCGCTCCTACCGCGCCGATCACCTCGTCCCCGAAGGGCAGGGCGCCTCGCTCGCGGTCGGGAAGTTCGTCGACTACACGAGCGTCGGGTCGCGCTACTTCATCCGAAAAGCCGGCTTCGATTCGCGCGAGGCGCAGGCCAAGCCGTCCCTCCTCGGCGCCGAGCAGAAGGCCTGGTTCGTCGACGCGGTGAAGAAGTCGACCGCGACCTGGAAGGTCTGGGGCAACGAGGTCCAGGTCTACCAGATGTGCCTCGACCTCTATCGCCTCCCCGGCGTGCCGGACAGCATCTTCGGGTTCACGCCGTATACCGTTTATCTGAATGGCGATCAGTGGGACGGATATCGCAGCGAGCGCGCCGAGATCCTCGGCGACTTCGAGACCGCGGGGATATCGAACCTCCTCGTCTGCACCGGGGACATCCACTCCTTCTACGCCGCCGAGCTCCACGCCGACTTCGACGCGCCGAAAGACAAACCGGTGGGCGTGGAGTTCGTCACCGCCGGCATCTCCTCCGCGTCGCTGAAGGACCTCATCGGCAAGTTCATCCCCGAGGACTCGGTCCTCCGCTTCGTCGCGAACGCGTGGACGGGCGCGGCGGACCAGGCGCTCGTCGACTCGAACGCGCCTTATCTCCGTTACGCCGACACCGACTCGTACGGATTCACGCTGATGACGGTGGACGGGACGAAGGCGGAGGCCACGTTCGTGCAACTCGGCAGCCCGAAGGACAAGAGCTACGGCGGCGTCACCGAGCGCCACCGGTTCGCGGCCGAAGCGGGGACGAACAAGGTGAAGGCGCTCTGAACCGCGGGACCGAGGTGGTACGCTCCGGCGATGCGTCGAGGCTTGCTTCGGGTCGCCGGGGTCGTGATCGTCTTTCGCGCGGCCTTCGTCGCCTGCGTCGGCGCCGATCCGAACATCAACGACACCCAGCCGCGCGGCGACGAGGGCGCCGCGTGCTTCGAGGACGGCACGTGCCGTTCGGGGCTGTCGTGCGCGAGCGGCCGCTGCGTGCGCTTCTCCGGCGGGCAGGACAGCGCGCCCCCGGTCGACGACGACAGCGGACCGACGCCGCCGCCGCCGGACGCCGACGCCGACGCCGACGCGGAGACCGACGCCGGCGCGGACGCGGACGCGGGGCCGCCGCCCGAGTGCGCCACCGGCACGCCGTGCGAGCTCCCGGACCTCCTCGCTTGGTATCGCGCGGACCGCGGCGTCGTCGCGGTGAACCACGAAGTGCAGGAGTGGCGGGATCAGTCGAAGAACGGGCACCACGCGACGCGCGGCGACGCCGAGGCGCCGACGCTCTGGGACGCGTCGGCGCGCTTCGACGGCGGACCGTACATCCAGTTCGCCGGCGGCGCCGGGAACAAGGACACGCCGCAGCGCCTCCTCACGCAGATCGTCTCCGAGGCCCCGATCCGACCGATGACGGTCTACCTCGCGCTGAGCTTCGACAGCGCGGCCCGCAGCAGCGGCTACGTCTTCGACGGGCACGAGCCGGCCGTGAGCCGCATCGGCTTCACCAACGGCGCCGGCGACGGCATCTATCCGTTCCTCGGCGGCGCCTCGGTGCTCGATCCCGACGTCCCGCTGACGGAGGGCCAGCCGGTCCTCTTCGAAGCCGTGTTCGCCGGGCCCGGCTCGGGGATGGCGATCAACAACGTCGAGGTCGCGACCGGAGACGTCGGCGCCTACGGGGCGCGCGGCTTCAGCATCGGCGCCGCCGCTCCGGGAGACAACCTCACGCGCAACTTCGAAGGCTCGATCGCCGAGGTCCTCGTCTTCGGCGCGGGCCACTCCGCCGAGGACCGGCTGAAGGTCATCGACTGGCTCCGCACGCGCCACGGCCTCTACTGAGTTGGGCGCCGGCGTCGCGGCGGCGGAGCGCGATCTCGAGCACGTGCTCATCCTCGCCGTGCTCGTCCACGCGCTCGTCGTGCCCTGGGAGGCGTGGGAGATCGCGGCGGGGATGGACGCGGTCGTCGCGATCGCGATGATGCGCGTCGCGTGGATCTCGCGCTTCGCGTCGGCGGCGGCGCTCGTCTGCGCCGGCGTGGCGCTCGCGGCGGAGCGGCGCGGCCTCCCCTTCTTCTTGCTGCCCGCGTTCGCGTGGACGTTCGCGTTCGTCCGCGCCGGCGTGTGGTCGCGGCCGCTCTCGCTCGCGAGCGCGGTCGTCGCGATCGCCTTCGCGTTCCCGCGGACGCGCCTCGCCGCCGGCGGCGCGCTCGCGGCGTGGATCGGGCTCCTCACCGAGGCGGTCCTCCTCCGCGCGCGCCCCTTCGAGGCCTACGGACGCCTCGCGCGCTGGCGCCACCCGCGCTGGTGGGCGCGGCCGCTCGATGTGCTCGCGAACAGCCGCTTCTTCGGCGCGGTCCTCGAGCCGCTGCCGGAGGTCACGATGCGGAGCGACATCCGCGACGTCGTCTACGTGAATTACCTGGTCGCGGCGGAGACCGCGGCCGCGCTCGTGCCGCCCGGGCTCGAGCTCCAGCGCGTCGGGCCGAATGGCAAGTATGCCCTCTTCACGTTTCTCACGTATCGCCACGGCAACTTCGGATTTGCGTTCCTCGGTCCGCTGCGGCGGCTCCTCCCTTCGCCGGTCCAGACCAACTGGCGTATTCACGTCTTCGATCCGAACACCGGTCATCGCGGCATTTATTTCCTCACCAACGCGATCACCGCCTCCCTCCCCGCGCTCGCGGCGCGGCTGACGACGGAGGGCATGCCGATGCACGTGCTGAAGGAGGGCTCGGTGACGCGCGACGCCGACGGCACGCTCACGGTGCACCTCGATCCCGGCGCCGGCTCCGCGCCCGACGCCGACCTCGTGCTCCGCCCGACCGCGGAGCCGCCCGCGCTTACCGGCGCGTGGGCGGAGTGCTGGACCGACTACCGCGATTTCCTCGCCTACTGCGTGCCGCAAGACCGCGCGATGTCGAGCCAGCCGCTGCGCGGGCGCGTCTCGCGGCAGGAGATCGACCTCGGGATCCCGCTCGACGCGTGCGCCCCGCTCGAGGGCGAGGTCGTCTCACGCGCCGCGCGGGTGCTCGCGGTAGAGGGAGAGCCGCTCTGCTTCCACGTCCCCGCCGTGACGTTCACGTTCTCGATCGAGGCTCACGACGGGCAGAACCAATAATGGTGGGTGACGACGCGGACGCCGAAGCAGGTCTGCACGTGGCGGCCGAGGATCGTCGCGGGCGGCGCCCCTTCCGGCGGCGGCTCGTCCGGCGCGCCCTCCGTCCCCGGCGCCCACAGCTCGAGGCGCTCGCCGAGCGGCAGCGGGATCGCGATCCGTCCGAGCGTGAGCCACACGCCGGCGTCGTCGCCGTCCTGCGCCGCCGACGTCAGCGCGACCGCGCGAACGACGTCGCCGTCGCGCGCGATCGCGTCGAGCCGCAGGAGCCCCATGAGGCAGCCGAACGGCAGCGGGAACGCGGCGCTCATGTAGCGCGTGCCGCCGCGCTCCCAGGTCGCGTACGCCATCGCCTGGAAGACCTCGCCGGTGTCGGCGTACGTCCGCACGATCGCGCGCACGTCGGCGCGCCCGTCACGCGCGGCGTCGATCGCGAAGGCCTCGGTGCGGATGCGCGCCTCGTGCCGAGGGAGCACGAGCTGCCCGATCCACCGCGCGACGACGCGCGCGAGCCGCCACCCGATCGAGAACGGGAACCGCCAGCGCGATCGGATCCGCAGATCGAGCGCGCTCGTCTCCTCGAAGAACGGGACGAGCGCGGGATCGATGCGCGCGGTGTCGACCGCGGCGTTCGCGAGGTCGGCGACGCGGTCCACCACCCCGCGCGGCGCCGCGCCGTCCGTCACGACGAGCCCCTGCCGCGCGAAGAAGTCCGCCCCGACGCGGAAGCTCCCCGTCAATCGACTCGCCGTCGCGCGCACGCCGCCCAGCCTACGCCGCGCTACGCTGGCGAGGTCGATGAACAGCTACCTCCGCGTCGTCTTCCCGAAGCCCGGCTTCTTCATCCTCGACGTGCCGGTGACGCTGACCGTGAACGGCGTCGTCGCCTTCACCGGGAGCTTCATGCAGGGGTTCGACTGGTGGGCTCCGCTCCCGCCCGGCTTCCACACCGTGCAGACGAGCATCGGCGGCCTCCGCAACAAGACGTTCACCTTCGGCGTGCAGGAGGCGACGACCACGATCGCGACGCTCGAGTACAGCCGCTTCTGGGGCAACTTCAAGGAGACGCCAGCGCGCCTCGACTTCGTCAGGAGCAGCTGAGGCGCTCACGAAGTCCCCTGCGGCTCGGCTGCGCCTCAAGCCGCCGGCGCGTCGCCGCCGCAGAGTGGGCACGGGGTGGTGCGCGCGGCTTGGTGGCGGCATGACTTGCACTCGAACTTGAAGGCGTGGAAGCCGGGGTCCTCCGGGGCGGTCTGCGTTCGTGCCTTCTCGGCGCGTTTGCCTTCGTAGGTGACGGTGGCGGGGACGTACGCCGTCGCGGTGAGGAGCTCGCTGCCGCAGCCGGTGCACGACACCGCGAGCGGATAGGAGTTCTCCGTCTCGAGCACGCGGTCGAGCGCACCGGCCGCGTCGCAACGGGGACACGCGGTGGACGTGAAGCGCTCGTGGTCGCAGTCCTTGCACGCGATCCGAAACGTGCCGCGGACGAGGTCCTCACCCTTGTAACCCCACGACGGCGAGCCGTAGACCTCGCCGCCCATCAGCGGCAACGTCTGCGCGACGTACGACTCGACGACGACGCGCCGGCTCTTGCACGCCGCGCAGCCGCCGTCGACGAGCTCCGTGAACGCGGCTTCGCTGAGAGGCATGCGTGCACCATCGCAGAAAGTGAGCGGCTCCGCACGCGGCGGCGATGCGCACGTCCTCGAAAAATCAGGCCGCTATGGTGCCCGAGCTCGCGGTCTCGCCTTTGCTCGAGCCGTTGGTCATGACTGCCCCTCGTGCGCTCGTGCTTCTTCTCCTTGCCGTCGCTGCTTGCGGCGATTCGTCGTCCGCTCCGCTCGCCGAGAGGCCGAGCGACGTGAGCTCGACCACACCGCCCCCCGGCACGACGAAGACGACCGCGCCGCCGTCGTCCGATCCGCCCGCTCCCGGCGAGCCCGGCGAGCCGCCCGTCGCGCCGACGCCGGAGCCCGCGCCGAACGTCCCGGTCGGTGAGGTCACCCCGCTCTTCGTCGGCCGCTTCGACACGCGCGATCCGGCGGGACCGATCGCGTCGTGGCCGGGGTCGCGCATCCTCGTCCGCTTCGAGGGCACCGACGCGTCGGTGCGGTTCCGCGAGATCGTCGAGACGTGGATGGAGGGCGCGCCGAGCTACTGGGAGGTGCGCGTCGACGGCGGCGAGTGGACGCCGTTCGCGATGGTCCCCGACGGACAGGCGCACGACTTCGCGATCGCGAAGGGGCTCCCGCCGGGGGCGCACACGATCGAGCTCTACAAGCGGAGCGAGATGCAGACCGGCATGACGCAGCTCCTCGGCTTCGACCTGCACGGCGGTACGCCGCTCGCGCCGCCGCCGCGGCAGACGCGCAAGATCGAGGTGATGGGCGACTCGCAGACGACCGGCTTCGGGATCGAGATGCTGAACGCGCCGAACCACGACTGCCCCGGCGCGGACCACGGCGGGCGATGGCAGAATTTCCGCAAGGCGTGGGGCGCCCGGCTCGGGGAGCGCTTCGACGCCGAGGTCCACGGTATTGCGTATTCGGGCAAAGGCCTCGTCCAGAACGTCTGGCCGACCGACTTCGACACGCTCTCCGATTATTACCCGCGCGCGAACCCCAATCCGGCGATCGCGAACAGCAACCCGCCGCTCTTCGATCTGCAGAGCTGGGTGCCCGACGTCGTCGTGCTCGCCCAGGGTGCGATGGATTTCAATTCGGGTGTCGACTACGACGTATTTCGGACCGGATATCGCAAGTTCGTCATGGATACGCTGCGCGGCCGCGGGCCCAATACGCATATCTACATGTCCGTCGTCGGGCGCGGCGGGCGCGGCTCGATCGACAAGATCGCGCGCGAGATCATCGACGAGCGGGCGGCGGCGGGCGACCACAAGATGCATGTCTTCGTCGCGAAGGACTACGTCTGGACGGAGATGGTCGCCTGCAACGGCCACGGTACGCCGGAGTGGCATCAACGCATCGCCGACGAGGTCGGCGCGCTGATCGCCAAAGACCTGGGCTGGTGATCGTCAGCGCTGGACGACGCGGCCGCGCCCGACGATCTTCGCCGGGCTCGGGAGCGCCGTGCCTTCGAGGATGAGGACCGGCGCGTCGCCGATGAGCTGCGTCTTGCCCGTCACGCGGCAGCGGCGCAGCGTGAGCTGGCCTTTGTTCAGGATGTTGATCGCGTTGGGCCCGTTGATGACGCAGTCCTCCAGCACAGCCTGGCATTCGGCGCCGATCACGACCGCGTCCTCGGCGTCCTTCGCCGCGTAGAGCCCGCCGCGCCGATGCTCGATCGCGTCGGAGCCGCAGAAGAACTGCTCCGCCACACGCGCCGCCGGCTTCGCGGGAGCGGGGGAGGGGGAGGGGGCCGGCTTGGCGCTCGGCTTCTTCGCCGGAGGTTCGTCGTCGTCATCGTCCGCGGCCGCCGCAGGCGCGGGTGCGGTCGCCGCCGGCTGCGCGCCCCCCGCCGCGAGGCTCGTCTCCTTCAAGAAACGAGGCCCGAGCACGACGACGAGCCCCGCGATCACGATCGCCCCCGCGACGAGGACGGCGGCGACGATGATGATGCCGCTGTTGTTGCTCTTCGTCGTCGGCGGGGCGACGTCGCGGGAGGAGGGGAGCACGTACGGGCCCGAGCGCGGCGTGTACGTGGGCGGCGGCGCGGTGAACGCAGGCGCCGGCGGCGCGCTGTAGAACGGCGCCGCCGGCGGCGAAGTGTAGACGGGCGGCGGCGGTCCGGCGGAGCGTTGGGTCGGGAGCTGCTGGAGCGGCGGCGTGACCGCGGTCGAGACGCCGCCCGCGGAGCCGTTCGGCGCGTCGAGGCGGACGAGCGCTTCGTGCACGACGGCGGCGGCGGTCGGGCGCTGCGCGGGGTCTTTCGCGAGCATCCGCTCGACGAGCGCGACGAAGCCCTCCGGCACCGTCGGCGCGATCGCGCGCAGGTCCGGCGCGGGCTGCTCGACGATCTTCTGCCATATCGTGAAGAGATCGTCTCCGTCGAAGGGGCGTCGCCCGGCGAGGGCTTCGTAGAAGACGACGCCGAGCGAGAAGATGTCGGAGCGCGCGTCGACGGTGCGTGGATCCTTCACCTGCTCGGGCGCCATGTAATGCGGAGTCCCGAGGACGGCTTGCGACGCGGTGCGATCGAGCGTGTCGTGGACGCGCACGAGGCCGAAGTCGAGGAGCTTCGCCTGTTCGAGGCGCCCGCCGGGGAGGAAGATGTTGCGCGGGCCGATGTCGCGATGCACCGCGCCCATCGCGTGCGCGTGTGCGAGCGCGGCGGTGAGGCGGAGGCCGAGGAGGCGGACGGCGGGCCAGGGGATGGGGCCGCGGTCCATCGCGCGCGCGAGGTCTTCGCCGTCGAGCCACTCCATCGCGAGGTAGAGGCCCTGGCGCGTCTCGCCGTGCGACACGTAGCGGACGATGCCGGGATGCACGAGGCGCGAGAGCGTCTCGATCTCGCGCGCGAAGCGGGCGCGCCAACCCGGATCGGTGACGTACTTCAGCGCGACGACCTGGCCGTCGCGCTCGTCCACCGCGCGGAAGACCGTGCCCGCGGCGCCGCTCCCGACCTCGCGCTCGATCCGGTACGGACCGGCCTGGCTGAGCACGGGCGGTGACTCGGGCGCGCGGTGCGTGTCGATCGGCGGCTCACCGAGCGAGGCGCTCTTCGCGTCGTCTTTCGCGAGCGCGACGACCAGCTCGCGGCACGCGTCGCACGTGGCGATGTGGCGCTCGACCGCCGTACGCCGCGGCGACGGGAGCTTTCCGTCGATCAGCTCGAGGGCGAGGTTGTCGTCGAGGCACTCGGACATGCCCCGCCATGGTACCGTTAGCGGCGGCTCGTCGACATGACGCGAGACGAATTCGTCACCGCAGCTCGGGCGGCGTGGCCGGCGTGGCCGGGCGCGGACGACGCCGCGTTCGCTCGATTCGTCGACGATCTCCAGGCCGGCGCCGCCGAACCCGTCCCACTCGGCGAGCTCCGCGCCCCCGATCTCTGGCTCGCCTTCCACGCGGGTCGCGGCGTCGCGGCGGCGGTGGCGGCGCTCGACGCGAGCTGCTTCGCGGATCTCCACGTGGTCCTCCGCGCTCGGCGCGCGGATCCCGCCGAGGCGGAGGAGGTGGTGCAGCGGCTTCGACATCGTTTGCTCGTCGCGGAGCCCGGACAGCCGAGCCGCATCCTCACGTATGGCGGCCGCGGAGAGCTGCGAGCCTGGGTGCGCGTCGCGGCGGTGCGCGCGTGGCTCAACCTCAAACGCGAGAAGCCGCCCGGCGCGGCCTCGGCGGAGAGCGCGGAGGACGCGCTCGTGACCGAGGCAGCGGGCGACCTCGAGCTGGAGCTACTCAAAGGCAAGTATCGCGAGACGTTCCGGCGGGTCTTCCTCGAAGCGGTCGACGCGCTCGCGCCGAGCACGCGGCTCCTCTTGAAGCTGCACTACCTCGACCGCCTCTCGATGGAGGAGGTGGGCAAGGTGCTCGGCGTGCATCGGCTCACGGTGCTGCGGCGGCTCGAGCGCGCGCGGCTCGAGCTCTCGGAGGGGACGAAGGAGCGGCTCGAGACCGAGCTGCGCCTCGCACCGACCGAGGTCGAGAGCCTGCTGCGCCTCATCCAGAGCCGCCTCGACGTGAGCCTGCAGAGCGCGCTCGCTCCCGATCAGGATCAGACGAAGTGAAGGACGCCGTAGAGGACGGACATCACGATCGCGAGGCCGCCGAGCGGGACCTGGAAGGCGACGAGCTTCGAGCGGATCGCGTCGCCCTTCTGGATCGCCATCTGGTTGCCGCGGAACGCGTACGTCGAGATGAGCCCGAACCCGAGGAGCAGACCGACCGTGAAGTCGGCGAAGCCGGTGAGCGCCCAGAACGCGAACAGGAGGGGGCTGCTCCCGAGGAGCGACATGTTGAGCACGCACTGAATGAGCTCCCACACGCCCCAGCCGAACATCGTGAGCCCGATCCAGCCCTGGTACTTCGCGAGCGTGGCGAGCTTCTCGGCCGCTTGAGCGGACCGCCCGACGAGCAGAGACGACATCGCCAAGAGACCGCCCGCAACCCCGATGATCATCGACAGAAGAAACATGGATTCCCTCGCGGGAAGGGTGTGAGAGCCGGTTTCCTTACCGGCGTCTTGTCCTTCCGCGGAGAAGACACGCGCGGGTCACGGGGTGTAGCGCCTCGACGAGAAAAAATTCTCACGCCCTCGACCCCTGGAAAAATGACCATGGCACCGCTGGTCGCTCGTGTGCCACACCTGCTTGCATGAAGTCGCTCCTCATGACTGCCGGCTTGGCTCTCGCGGTGTCCACGCTCGGTTGTGGCGTCGAAGCGGACGAAATTCCGGACGAGCCCGAGGTCGCCACGATCGACGGCGTGGGGATCAAGGCGTGCAAGGATCTCGTGAAGACCTACGACGCCGAGAACGCCACGATGGGCGACGTCTACACGAACGACTGCCTGCGCGGCGCCGGCGGCTCGCTTCCGCCGACCAACACGACGGGCGGCTCCTTCGGAGGAGAGTCGAACGTCCCTTACGGCACGATGCCGCTCGGGCCGGACACGAAGAGGTTCTCATCGTGTGTCAACCAGTGCATGAGCGTCGAGGCGGCGTGCATGCTGCGCTGCTCCACGAACCCGGGCTCGACGGGATCGCTCACGATCGGCAAGACGGTCACCGTTGGAGGAAAGACCTACGGCTCCTCCACCACCGTGGCGACGTACACGAGCGGGATCTCGGGGACGAACGCGCTCGGCATGTGCAACAGCCAATGCGTGATCGCGACGAGCACGTGCACCGCCGGGTGCGCCACGTTCTGACGCGCGGATGGCGGGTCAGCCATCCGCGCTGAAGGATCAGCGGAGGATCAGAGGCAGAGCCCGATCACCGACTGGCAGCTGCAGCCGTTCGAGCAGTCCTCGATCTCGCAGACGCCCGTGCCGGCGCACGTGACGGCGCAGCCGCCGCCCTTGCAAGAGAGCGAGAGCGCGCCCTCGCTCGTGTGCTGCACGGTGCACCCGCCGCCGTCGCACGAGAAATTGCAGGCGCCGCGGCCGGCGCACTTCATCGCGCAGTTGCCCCCGCTGCAGGTCCGCGTGCACTCGGCCTGCCCGTCGCAGTTGCAGTCGCCCTCGCTGCACGTGCCGTTCTTGCCGCCGCCGCCGCCCGAGTCGCCGCTCGATCCGGCGTCGTCGTTCGTGCCGCCGCTGGAGGTGGTCCCCCCGGAGCTGGACGAGGTGGAGGAGCTGGACGAAGTAGACGAGGTGGACGAGCTCGTGCCGGAGCTGCCACCGCCGTCGGTCGTCTCGATCTGACACGCGGCACCAAGGAACAGGCTGCCGAGACACAGTGCGCAAGACAAGGCGTGGAATCTCATTGGTTCTCCCGGAAGTTGCCGCCGCAGCGGCTGTCGACGTCCCCTGGTTTCACGTCGCGCGCCAGACGCCGCGCCGATCCTACGCGAGGATTCATGCACGTGCGTGCGTCATTCCCGACGCGCTCGACGCCTCCGAGCGCCCGGCCCCGCGTCACCGCCGACGCATAGGATGAGGCGATGTCGGAAGCAGGGGGGGGCGGAGGAGCTCTTTCCCGTCGTCCGCGCCTCGGCGTCGATCGCGTCTCTCGATCTGCGGCTCGCGCCGTGGTTCGACTCCGTCCTCCCCAATCAAGATCGAGGGCTCGTCGCGTTCCTGGACGGGATCGACGTGAAGCCGGACGCCGCGTGGAAGGCGTACCTGTCGGGCGCCGCCACGGCGTGAGCGCGTCGCGGACGCGGGCGGTGTGCACGCGTCAGCGGCAGGTGCAGTCGTCGCGATCGGTCGAGCGCCAGCCGTTCTCGCAGTGCCAGCCGCACGCGACCTCCTTGGCGTCGTCCGTGCAGAAGCACAGCGCGGCGCCGGGCGTGACGTAGCCGTAGCGGTAGACCTTCGGCTCTTCGCCCACGCCGGCGGTCCCGCTGTTGCGGAGGCCGCTGCGGCACCCGTTGCGGCACTCGCAGAGGTGGACCTCCCGATCGTAGAGGTTCGGTTCGAAGAAGCAGCTGATGTTGTCCGCGACGCCGCTCCGGTGGAGGTACTCGACGATGCCCTTGCACGCCACGACCGTCCCGAGCGCCTTGGCCACGGCGCCGACCGAGATGACCACCGGCGGCGCGCCCGCGGCGCCGAACGCGATCGCCGCGCCGGCGGAGAGACCGGCGAGGCACGAGGTGGCCTGCGCCGCGGGGACGACGAAGCCGGCGAACCCGTCCTCCTGCACGTTGTGCCAGAGGTTCTCGACGAAGAAGGACGTGTCGCACGCCGGGTTCTGCGGGTAGCTCCCGCACTGGGGGCCTACTTGGTTGCTGCTCGTCTCGCCGACCTCCTCCGCTGCCTCCTGCTCCGCGACGTGGCACGCCACGGTGGCGCAGGTGAAGGACCCGACGAACAGAGCGACGACGTAGTTGTGGAATCGCATGATGTCCGGACATCGAGCAGGCGTCGTGCCGGCTCGTTTTGTCCGTAATCGCCGAGAGAATCGAGCATTGGGGACACCCGTGTGGATCCCCTGTCGACGCGAGACGACACCGCTCCGCGATCGGTGCGGTGAGACGTAGGCGCTTCGGCGCGCTAGGATCGGGTCTCAATGGCTGCGCGCGCGAACCCGTCGTCGGTAGTCCTCGCGTCGCTCGAGCGCTTCCGCGGGCTCCTCGAGGACCGCTTTGGCGCGCGACTTCGCGAGGTCGTGCTCTTCGGCTCGCGCGCTCGCGGCGACGCGCATGAAGAAAGCGACGTGGATGTCCTCGTCGTGATCGACGCTCTCACGCCCGAAGAGCGGCGCGTCGTCGTCGATCTCTCCTACGACGTCGACTTTGCAGGTCCCTGGCTCGGAATCTCCCCGCTGGCTTATTCGACCCAGCAGGCCTGCGAGCTGCGCCAGCGCGAGCGCCGCCTGTTTCTCGACATCGACCGTGAAGGCGTCCGCGTATGACGCGTGACAACAAGAAGGCGAACATCGCCGCCGAGCTAAGGCGCGCCGATGCCGCGCTCACGTCGGCGCGGATTCTCCTGCAGCGAGACTTCGTCGCGACGGGAAAGCTCGACGCGGAGATGGGACGCGCCTTCTCTGCGTTGCAGAAATTCCGTCATGACGCGGACTACGTCGCCGAGTTCGTGTTCACGACGGAAGCTGTTACGGCCGACCTTGCATCGGCCGGACGTTTCGTTGGCGCGATTCGGAGCCTCCTCGTGCTCGACGGCTGGGTCGACGCTTCGTAGCTGGTCGTTGGGCTCGTCGCGGTCCTGGACGGGATCGACGTTGGCGCTGGGATGGACGTCATTGGCGCTCGGGTGGACGCGCTCGCGACGAGCGCGCCGCATCGTCTGGGCATGTCATCGCTCGTGGCGCTGCGGCGCTCGCTCGTCGATCTTCGGGCGCCGGATCGGCGCGTTTACTTCTTGGACCTCGCGATCACGTCGGCGGTGGCGTACGCGGCGCTCGGCGTCGCCGCGTCGTCGTCGGGCGTGGCGGCGTTCGTGGTGGGGGGCGGCGTCGCGGCGCTCGCGCTCAGTCGCGCGGCGCTGTTCGCGCACGAGCTCGCGCATCAGCGGGACGCGGTGCCGGGGCTGCGGCTCGCGTGGCACGTCGCGATCGGGGTGCCGTTCCTGTTTCCGTCGTTCATCTACGAGCACGTGCATCGCGAGCATCATCGGCTCGCGGTGTACCGGACCGCGCGCGATCCCGAGCACGCGCCCGACACACGGCCGCGATGGAAGCGGCTCGCCGTGAGCCAGTCCGCCGCGCTCGTGTTCCCCGGCTTGCTCCTCGCGCGATGGTCCGTGGTCGCGCCGCTCTCGTTCGTCGTGCCGGGCGGCAGGGCCTGGGTGCTGCGTCGCTTCTCGTCGCTCACGATGAACCCGCTCTACGTGCCGCCCACGCGTCGCGCGCCGCACGAGCTGTGGGCCGAGCTCGCGTGTATGGCCTGGTCATGGATCGCGCTCGCGACGATGCCGTGGCGCGCGCTCGTCGCGGCGTGGATCGCGCTCGGGATCGCGACCGCGATCAGCGACCTGCGCGGCGAGGTGCTGCATCGCTTCGGCGACGACGGCGAGCGCGGCACCCTCGAGCGGCAGGTGCGCGACTCCGTCGACCTCCACGCGCGCGGGCTCGTGCGGCTCTTCTTTCCGATGGGGATCGGGTACCACGCGCTCCACCACCTCGCGCCGTGGCTTCCGTACCACGCGCTCGGCGCGGCCCACCGCCGGACGCGCGGCCTCGCGCGGGCTGACACGGGCTGACTCGTGCGGGCGTTTCACGCCTCGGCGCCGTATCCCGAGGTGATGCGCTTGTTCTTCTGCTCCGTCGTCCTCTCGCTGATGCTCTCGACCGGCTCCGCCCGCGCCGCCGATGACGAGGCGCCGCTGCGGATCAGCAAGGCCTTCCTCCTCGTCGCCGGCGGCATCACCGTGACGCCGCTCGCGATGGTCGCCCGTCTGAAGGCCTTCGAATCCAGCGCCGATCGCGTCACGGCGGGAGAAGTCTCGTGGGAGGCCGACGGGCTCTGGCTCGTCCCGGGGTTCGGCGGCCTCTTCCACGGTCTCGGCGCGATGTTCGCCGCCACGCTCTACGGCGACGGCGAGGGCTTCCTGCTCGGTGGGGCGATCACGGCGCTCGGTGCCACCGAGGCGATGGGGCTCGCCGCGTCGATCCTCGGGCTCGCCGAAATGGGAAAGGACGAGCCACGACGGTCCGCCGTCGTCGTTCGTCCCTTCGTGTCGGCGCAGGGGGCCGGGGTCACCGGCACGTTCTGAGAGCCGCGCGCGCGATCAGCGCACGCCGCCGCCGGGGAGCTCGGTGCCCGGCGGCGCGCTGATGGCGCAGCCGAAGACGATGTCGAGCTTGCCGCCGGTCACGTCGGCCTTCAGCGTCGCGCAGCTCGCGGCGCACATCACGACCTCCTTCGGCGCGGCCGCGTCGTCGTAGTGCCAGCCGTTCGGGTTCGAGCAGTCGGCGCTGTACGGGAGCGTCTGCGACGAGCCGCCGGCCGGCGTGTAGTCGACGTTGACCGCGTTGACGTCGAGCGTCTGGCCCGACGGCGGCGCGGGGAGCGCGTAGCTGCAGCCGAGCTGCTCCGCCTTGATCTGACCCACCGCCGCGCGGAGGTCCGCGCTCACCTGCGCGGGGTCGCTCGTCGGGATCATGATCGCGTCGCCCGTGCCGCCGCCGTTCGCGATCGTGTCGAGCTTCGTCGCCTCGGGGCCGACGCCGATCACGTAGGTCGGGATGCTCGCGGCGACGGCGGCCGCCTCCGCCGCGACGTTCTCGGCGGTGGAGCTGCAGTCGTTGGGATCGCCGTCCGTCGCGAGGACGATCGCGACCTTCTCGCCGGCGGGGAGCGACGCCTTGATCTGCTGCGCGTACTGGATCGCGCCCTTGAGCGCCGGCTTCGTCGGCGTGCCGCCGCCCGGCGACGCGTCGTCGAGCGCGTCCGCGAAGGCGTCCGCCTCCGGGAGGCCGCGCATCGACACCGCCGGCGTCGCGTACGTCGCGGCGCTGCACTGGACCGCGTCGCCGCCGCCCTGACCGAAGAAGGCGATCGACGCGTGAACGTTCGCGTTCGCGGGATCGGCGAAGAACGCCTTGAGGCCGGAGACGACCGGCTTCCAGCGCACCTTCTCGTTCTGCCCGTGCTTCGAGTTCCCCATGCTGCCCGAGCGATCGATCATGAAGACGAGATGGACCGGCGGCGCCTCCACCGACGCGCTCGACGTCGCGCACGCGGAGCCCGGCGTCACGTTGCCGACGTCGCCCGCGCCGCCCGACGAGGACGCGGAGAGCGTCGGGACCGCGCCCGACGACGCGCCGTCGTTCGTGCCGAAGCCCGTCCTCGTCGCGCTCTCGTCGCCGTCGTTCTGCCCGTCGCCTTCGGCGGCGCCGCTGCAGCCCACCGCTGCCAGGAGGAGAGAGAGACCAACGATGATTCCAACGCGCTTGTTCTTCACGCACCAGAACCTAAGCCCCGACCGCGTAGTGTCGTTCGCTCAGTCGGAGACGCTCGATCGGACGACGAGCTCGCCGCCGCAGTACGGTAACCGTAGGAAATGACTAGGGTTGCGCGCAGCGTATGGCGTGTCAATCTTACATATGCCTACACTTCGTCCCTGGTTGGCGATCGTGCTCGCGGCGATGGTTGGCGTCGGGTGCGCGGAGCCGCGCGGCGAAGACGCGAGCGTGGCGGAGGGCGAGCTCGGCGAGGACGCGCTGAACCCGCTCGACGAGGAAGGTGTGCTGCTGCTCGTGAACGATCGCGCCGTCACGGCGGACGTGTTGACGGCGCGCGCGGGGATGACCGCGCCCGGCGCGCAGGCGATCGTCGACTACCGCACGAACGCGGACGGCGCGCCGCGCTGGTTCATGGAGCTCGACGAGCTCACCGCGCTCCCGGGCCTCGGCGCGAACGCGCTCGACGAGCTCGTCGCCGACGCGCGCGCGAACGGGTACGTCGAGGCGCGCGGGTTCGAGCCGCCGACGTCGGCGCGCCTCTCGATCCCCGACGGCCTCGGCCGCCCGCCCACGTCGAACGACGTCACGGTCGAGGCGGGCTTCGACGGCAAGTCGCCCGACGACGTCGTCGCGCTCGTCCGCTCGCGCCTCACCAACAAGCTCTACTCCGGCAACGAGCGGTTCGTCGACGAGACCGTGCGCACGAACCACAAGGCGTTCACGATCGCGCTCGGCAACCTGTTCGCGCCGAGCTCGCCCACCGCCGCGCTCGTGAACGGCCTCCAGGCGGACCGCATCACGATGCTCGGGACGATGTCGGCCGTCACCCCCACCATCATCATGGTCGAGAAGGCCGGCGCCGCGACGTATTACGCGCGCGGCGAGGGCAGCGGCGCGTACCAGCCCATCCCGAAGCCCCGATACCCGATCATCATGCGCTCGCGCGTCCGCACGCTGAGCCACCCCGAAGGCCCGGGCGTGCGCGTGTTCTATCCCGCCTGGTCGGCGAAGGTCCTCGAGGGCCCGACCGGGACCGTCATCGAATCTCGATGAGTCACGTCTCTCCACGCTCGTGCGATAAGACGGATCGTGCGCCGGTCGTTGCTCGCTCTCGCGCTGATCGCTTGTCGCTCCCGCGCGTCGCCGCCGCCGCCGCCGCCCGCCGCCGACGCCGCCCCGCCCACGCAGGACGCCGCGCCGGCGTACACGCGCGTGCGTCGCGGCGGCACGGACGCCACGTTCGTCGTCGTCTCCGATACGCATGTTGGCTATTTGTACCCGGCCGAGAAATCGAAGCTCTCGAAGAGCGCGGTGAAGGAGCCCGTCGGGCTCGAAAGAGACAATGCCAAGTTGATCGCGCGCCTGAACTCCATCGCGGGGCGCGATTACCCCGCCAAGATCGGCGGCAAGGTCGCGCCGCCGAGCGGCGTCGTCATCACCGGCGATCTCACCGAGTGGGGGCAGGCCCTGGAGTGGGAGCGGTTCGTCGAGCTCTACGGCCTCACCGGGACCGAGGGGCCGCTGAAGCTGCCGGTGTTCGAGATGATTGGCAATCACGACAAGGTCGCGCTCGGGCCCTGGGTCGCCGATCGGGTCGCGGAGCGTCACGGCGGCCGCTACTACGCGTGGGACTGGGGCGACCTCCACCTCCTCGCGCTCGGGGAGGCGCCGGACGACGACGGGCTCGCGTTCCTCGAGAAGGACCTCGCCCACGTCGCGCCCGACGTGCCGCTCGTCCTCTTCTTCCACCTCGCGCTCCTCGGGCCGTGGTCGGACGGCAATTGGTTCGACGGCGTCTACAAGGACCGCCTCCATCGCCTCATCGACGGGCGCAACGTGGTCGCGATCTTCCACGGCCATCACCACGCGACGGGCCACTACGAGTGGCGCGGCATCGACGTGTGGAAGCCGGGCGCGGTCAAGCACGACGCGCACACGTTCGCGGTCGTGCACGCGACCGACGAACACTGGACGGTGGCCTCGTACGACTGGGAGCTCGACGCGTGGCGCGATAGCTACGCGAAGAAGATGCCGCGCTGAGCGCCGCGCCGCCTGCGATACCCTGGGCGCGATGGATGCGTATCGCGAGCTACATTGGCGTTTCGATCGGCACTACCTCCTGCGGAGCTCGGCGGACATGCTCGAGTGGGACGCGCAGGCGATGATGCCGGACGGCGGCGGCGACCTCCGCGCCGCGCAGCTCGGCACCCTCCGCGTCCTCGCGCACGAGGCGATCTCCGGCGCCGACATGCAGGCGCTCCTCGACGGCGCCGACGCCGCGCCGCCGGCCAATCCGTGGGAGCGCGACAACCTCGCCGCGATGCGGCGCGCGTGGGTGCACGCCGCCGCGGTCCCGGCCGATCTCGTCGAGGCGCGCACGCGCGCGACCTCGGCCTGCGAGCTCGCCTGGCGGAGCGCGCGCCGCGACGACGACTTCGCGAGCCTCCTCCCGCTCCTCTCCGAGGTCGTGAACCTCACCCGCCAGATGGGAGAGGCGAAGGCCGCGCTGATGAAGCTCTCGGTGTGGGACGCCCTCGCCGACGAGTACGAGCCGGGCGCGCGCGAGGAGCAGCTCGCGTCGCTCTTCACGCGGCTCGAGCACGAGCTCCCCACGATCGTCGACGCGATCATCGAGGCGCAAGCGAAGCGGCCGCCGGCGCCGGAGCTCGCCGGCCCGTTCCCGATCGAGCGGCAGGCCGCGCTCGGGCGCCACCTCGCGCAGCAGATGGGGTTCGACTTCACGCGCGGCCGCCTCGACGTGAGCGTGCATCCGTTCTGCGGCGGCGCCTCCGAGGACGTGCGAATGACGACCCGCTACGACGAGCGCGACTTCCTCACGAGCGTCCTCGGCGTCATCCACGAGACGGGGCACGCGCTCTACGAGATGGGGCTCCCGCGCGCGTGGGCGCGCCAGCCGATCGGGCACGCGCAAGGGATGGGGCTCCACGAGAGCCAATCGCTCTTGATGGAAATGCAGGCGGCGCGTACTCCCGAGTTCCTCGGATACTTGGCAAAGACGGCGGGGCAGCTCCTCGGCATCGAGCTCCGGCCGGAGTCGCTCGCGCAGCACGCGCTGAAGGTGGAGCGCAGCCTCGTTCGCGTCGACGCCGACGAGGCGACGTATCCACTCCACATCATCGTTCGCTTCGGGATCGAGCGCGCGCTCATGAGCGGGGACCTCGCGGTGAAGGACCTCCCCGGCGCGTTCCGCGACGCGATGGCGCGCGTCGTCGGCGTTCGCCCGAACACCGATCGGGACGGCTGTCTCCAGGACGTGCACTGGCCGTCGGGGGCGTTCGGTTATTTCCCGAGCTACACGCTCGGCGCGATCGCGGCGGCGCAGCTCTTCGCCGGCGCGCTCGCCGCGAACCCCGCGATCCCGTCGGAGCTCGCGCGCGGCGAGCTCACCGGCCTCCGCGCCTACGCGCTCGAGCACGTGCACCAGCACGGCTCGCGCTTCGACACGAACGGCGTCCTCGAGCGCGCGACGGGCCGCGGCCTCGACGTCGACGCGCTCCTCGCGCACCTCCGCCGCCGCTACCTCGCGTCGTGATAATCGCTAATAGCGGAAGCCGAGGAGCACGCTCGGCCCCCACACGAACACGCTCCCGAAATGGAGGTGCGCGTCGAAGCGGGCCTCCGCCGTCACCGCGTGGTCGTTGCGTGGTCCGAACGGAAAGAGGTCGACCCCGAGGTGCACGCCGGCGCCGATGCCGAGCGCGTACATGCGTTTGTCGATCGTCGCGCGGCGGATGAAGAGATATCCGGTCTCCGCCGTGCCCCCGAGGCGGAGCACGCCCATGCGGAGGAGATCGCCGGTGTAGCCGAGCCGGACGTCCCATGTCCGGAGATCGTTCTCGGTCGCGCCGTAGAGCACGGAGATGCCGCCGTAGTGGGCAATGGTGTCGGTCTGCGAGCCGACGCCGAGGCGGACGCGCGCGCCGGTGACCGGGATGCCGTTGACCTGCTGGTACTGGAAGCCGCCCGCGCCGCGGAACGAGAGGCGGTGCTTCTTCGCGGCGTCTTCTTCGGACTGGGGCGGCGCGGACGCAGGTGCGGGTGCGGGGCCCGCGGCGTCGGGCTCGGCGCCCGCGTCGGCTTGCTCGTAGACGATCGCCGGCTCGCCACCGCCGTCGCTGCTCGAGGGAGCCGGCGCCGGCAAGGTCTCGAGCTCCTGCGCGTGCGCGATCGAGAAGAGGGAGAGCGCGCCGGCCGCGGCGACGCCGAGGAAGAGGACGCCGCGGAGGCTCATCGGCAGACCTCCTGCTCGATCTGGGCGGTGGACTGGCCGGGGTACGGCTCGTTCGCGATGCGGGTCATGGCGGCGCAGATGTCTCGGTTGCGGAGGTCGTCGCAGCTGCGGTCGCGCACGCAGCCGGCGGCGCGGTTGGTGAAGTCGACGCCGGAGTTGCAGCCGACGTCGCAGCTGAACCGCCGCGCGTCGATGTCGGGACAACACTCCTCGAGGCGCGAGACCGCCTCCTCGCACTGGAGCTCGTCGTTGTCGAAGTTGGCGCAAGAGAGGGCGGCCGCGACGAAGAGGGCGACGAGCACCCCGAGCCCATGGCGTCGAACACGCACGCCCCGAAGGTATCCGGTGCCACGCCTCCGTGTCTCGATGACTTCGCGAAGGTCCGCGTGTACGGTGAGAGGCGCGCGAAAAACGTGTCGTCATGAAATACGGGCTTCGTCTCTTCCTCCTCGCGACGGTCTCCGCCGCTCTCGTCACCGACGCCGGAGAGGCGGAGGCATGCGGCGGCTGCTTCATCCCGCCCGCCGACGCCACCGTCGTGAACGACCACCGGATGGCGTTCTCGATCTCGCAGAACCAGACCGTGCTCTGGGACCAGATCCGCTACTCCGGCGATCCGTCCGAGTTCGCGTGGGTCCTCCCCGTGAAGCCCGGCGCCCGCATCGAGCTCGCGAACGACGAGTTCTTCACCGCGCTCGACACGAGCACCCAGCCCGTCGTCTACGCCCCGCAGCGCTTCGGCGCCTTCGACAACGCGGGGTGCGGCCTCTCCGGCTGCGCCGACGACGGCGAGGCCTCGGCCCTGAGCGCGGGCGGTGGGAGCGACGTCGAGATCCTCAGCCAGAGCGTGGTCGGTCCCTACGACACGGTCACGCTCCGCGCGACGGAGGAGGACGCCCTCACCAACTGGCTCCGGAACAACGACTTCGTCATCCCCGTGTCGATCGAGCCGACGATCGCCGCCTACGTGAAGGAGGGATTCGACTTCATCGCGCTGAAGCTCCGGCCGACCTGCGGCGAGCGCCAGATGCGACCGGTCCGCGTCGTGAGCCCGGGCGCGATCCCCACCCTCCCGCTCCGCATGGTCGCGGCGGGGGTAGGGCCGCGCGTCGGTATCACGCTTTACGTGATCACGGAGGGCAAATACCAGCCCCAGAACTTCCCGCACGCGCTCATCGACGACGATGACCTCCGCTGGGATTACTCGCAAAACAAATCGAACTACGAGCCGCTCTCTCAGGAGATCATGGGGCGCGACGACGGGCGGACGTGGGTGACGGAATACGCCGATCGCCCGCAGTTGCCGCTCGTGAAAGGCTGGCAGACACCGCAACAGCAAACGCGGTTCGGCCAGACCACGGCCGCGTCCCGCCGCCTGCAGACCGGCTTGACCGATCTCTATTACGGACTTTGCAAATTCTACCGGCCGCCGCCGTCGCCTTTCGGCTCGTCGACGAGCAGCTCGTCGTCGTCCGGGAACGTCGTCCTCACGCCGTGCCTGGAGGACGGCGGCAGCCAGAGCCGTCCTCCGATCGTGGACGCCGGAGCCGACGCCGACGCTGGAGACGACGACGACGCGGGGATCGACGCCGGCTCGACCCAAGAGCCCGACCCGGAGCCGGAGCCCGATCCCGACGATCCGAGGCCGAGCGGGAACCTCGTCCGGGACTGCGCGTACCTCGACGACCTCGATCTCGCGATCGACGGCCTCGCGCGCGAGAACGTGTGGGTCACGCGCCTTCGCTCCCAGCTCCCGAGCACGGTGCTCACCGACGGCGATCTGATCGTCGAGCCGGCGAAGCTCTCCGACGGGCGCGCCGACACGACCACGGTCAGCAACCTGCACTGGGCCCTCTACGCCGAGGGGGAGGCGGTGCCCGAGAGCACCAAGGGCCGCTGCGATACGACCCCGCGCTCCGCCCGCTCGCGCGCGGGAGCGTGGGCGATCGGCGTCGGCCTCGCGTTCGCGGGCGCGTCGTGGCTGCGCCGCCGCCGCCGTCGTTGAACGGAGCACGAGTCGTGGAGCGGAGCCGGAGCTACCAGCCGCGCTTCACGAGCGAGCGTCCCATCCAGCCGAGCGCGACGATCGCCGCGCCGAACATCACGTACGGCGCGGCGGAGCCGAAGAACACGTGCGCCGCGAACATGAAGAGGCCGGTCGGCACGAGGATGACGCGGCCGCGGCGGCCCCAGAACGACGCGCTCGTTCGCTCGTTCGCCCCTTCGACCTCGAGGAGCGCCCGCACCTCTTCCTTCGTGAGCTTCACCGCTCCGCGCTCGTCCGTCTCGTCTTGCAGAGCCTTGGCGCGCGCGACGACCACGCGCCGCGGCGTCGGCTCCCGCTCCGGTTCCGCCGCGGGCGTCGACGCGCTCGACCGATACGCCGTGCGCTGCGCCTTCGCCTCGTCCGCGGTCGGGAAGCGGGGCTCGTCGCTCATCGCTCGAGCGTAGCGGACGGCCGCCAAGAATGCAGCGGCCGCCGTGGTCACACTCGCGTGCTGCCGCGCGACGCTCCTCCGATGCGAACGTGCGCGCTGCTCCTCTTCCTCGTCGCGTGCACGGAGCGGCCTCCCCCCGCGGCGCCGCCCGCGGCCGAAGCCGACCTCGTCCTTCCGATCCCCGCGCGGAGTCAGGCCCCCGAGGCGCCGCCGGCGGGATGGTGCGGCGAGACCGCGATCCAGGAAGGCCTCCTCTATCTCGGACGCTCCGTCTCGCAGCGCGCGATCAACCGCGCCGGGAAGCCGGCGCACCCCGATCTCTACGCGACGGAGATCCCGATCGCGTTGAAGGAGCTCGGCGTGCGGTTCACGCGGTACCCCGGCGGTCGCGGCTACGAGGGCTTCCGGCGCTGGGTCGTGGACGCGCTCGCGGCGGGGCACCCCGTCCTCGCGGGCGTGAAGCTCGTGCCGAGCGCGCATCCCACGTGGGGGCTCGATCACTTCGTGCTGGTCGTGGGGCACGGGAAGAAGGGGCTCCTCGTCAACACGACGTGGGGCTACCGCGCCTGGGTCGCCGAGGACGGCGCGTCGGGGCTCTCGCTCGAAGGCGCATTCTACGGCTATCGCCTCGACGGCCTCGCCCGTTGAGCTAAGCTGCGGCCGCTTTGGCCCAGCCCTTCGATCCGAGCGCCGTCGACTGCGACGCATTCTTCCGTGACCTCCGCGCGATCCGCCGCGAGGTCGAGACCTCCTACGGCGAGGAGGACGTCGCCCACGTGCGCTTCATCGAGCGCTTCGGCCGCGCGTCGACCGCGCTCGGCCTCGCGACGGCGTGGTTCCCGAACCCGCTGAGCATGGCGGCGCTCGCGTTCGGCCGCTCGACGAGCTGGCTCCTCATGCATCACGTCGGGCATCGCGGCTACGACCGCGTGCCCGGCATCCCCGAGCACCTCACGAGCCGCGGCTTCGCGGCGGGACGTCGCCGCTTCCTCGACTGGCCCGACTGGATGCTGCCCGAGGCCTGGAAGTACGAGCACAACGTGCTCCACCACACGAACACGGGCGAGCTCAAAGATCCGGACCTCATCGAGCGCAACACCGAGGTGCTGCGCGACATGCGCGCGCCGGCCGCGTTCAAGTACGGCGTGATGGGGCTCCTCGCGATGACGTGGCGCGCCTCGTACTACGCGCCGACGACGATCCGCGTCTGGCTCCAGCGCGGGACGGACCTCACCGGCGAGGAGAACCCGCCGGGCTATTTCAAGACGCTCCTCCTCCATTGTTATGCGCCGTACGCGCTCTTCCAGTTCGTCGCGCTGCCCGCGCTCTTCGCGCCGCTCGGGCCGCTCGCGATGGCGAGCGCGCTCGTGAACTCGCTCGGCGCGGAGGCGATCACGAACGTGCACACGTTCCTCGTCGTCGGGCCGAACCACACCGGCGACGACCTCTATCGCTTCGACGAGCCCGCGCGCTCGCACGCCGAGGCGGCGGTGCGGCAGGTGCTCGGCTCCGTCAACTACGCGACCGGGAGCGAGCTCGTCGACTACGCGCACCTCTATCTCAACTACCAGGTCGAGCATCACCTCTTCCCGGACATCCCGATGGCGCGTTATCGCCAGATCCAGCCGAAGATCGAGGCGCTCTGCGCGAAGCACGGCATCCCGTACGTGAAGGAGAGCGTCTGGTCGCGCGCGCGGAAGATGCTCTCCGTCGCGGTCGGCAAGACCTCGATGAAGCGCGTCCGCAACGTCGGCGAAAAGGCCCTCGGCCGCGCGCGCGCCGGTCTGAGCGCGGCATAGCGCTCGATTTGCCGCAGTGCGCGTGCTACCGAGGGCGCGCGAAAAATGACTGCACGACATCATCTGATCGAGAGCCCGGACATGGGTCGCCGCGTCCATATGTGGACGTTCGGCGAAGTCGGGCAACCCCTCATCGTCTTCCCCTCCAACGCCGGCGTCGCGCACGAGTGGGAGAAGGGCGGAATGATCGACGCGCTCGCGCCGCTCCTCGCGCGCGGTCGGATGAAGGTCTACTGCCCGGAGACGAACGTCTCGAAGAGCTTCTCGGGCAAGGGCGGCGTTCGCTGGCGGATGGCGCATCACGCCGCGTACGAGCGCTTCGTGATGAACACGCTCGTGCCGTGGATCAGGAACGACCTCCGCCAGCCGCACGCGCGCATGGTCGCGACGGGCTGCAGCGTCGGCGCGATGTACTCCGCCATCTTCTCGCTCAAGCACCCGGAGACCTTCCGCCAGGCGCTCTGCCTCTCGGGCAAGTACCGCGCGAGCTCCTTCTTCGAAGGGCAGGTCAACGACGACGTGTACTTCAACGATCCGCTCGCGTTCACGCCGAACCTCCGCGGCGCCGCGCTCGAGCGCGTCCGCCGCAACACGCACATCACCGTCGTCGTCGGCCAGGGCGCGAACGAAGGCAGCTGCATCACCGAGACGCGCGAGTTCGGCGCCATCCTGCACAAGAAGCGGATCCCGAACCACATCGCGTTCTGGGGCGAAGACGCGAGTCACACGTACCCGTGGTGGCAGAAGCAGGCGCGTCACTACCTCAGCCAGATGTTCTGAGCGCGCGCCTCACGCGGGGACGCGATACGAGTTTACGCGTCCTCCGCGAACGGTCATCCTTTCCTTTGCGTGCGCAGGCTCGTCGTCCTCGCGTTGGTGTCGCTCGCGCTGGTCGCTTGCGGGCCGAGCAAGCCGGAAGGTTCGCTCGACGGCGTCGTCGCGCTCTCCGGCGGCGACGATCTCGCGTGCGCCCACCGGAGCGACGGCTCGACGTGGTGCTGGGGCGACACCTCCCTCACCGGCAGCGGCAGCTCGTCGTATGCGCGCCCCGCCGTCCTGCCCGGGATCGAGCGCGCGTCCTCGATGGGCGCGCAGGTCTGCGTCATCCTCCAGGACCGGAGCGTCGCCTGCAGCGAGGCGAGCTTCGGTCGCTTCAACTCGGCCTGGGCGCCGGTGCCGGCGCAGCTCCTGCCCGAGTCGGCGGCGCGATCGGAGCGGCCCGTGCGGCTCGGTCGCGTGAGCGGCCTCGAGGACGTCGTGCAGGTCGGGACCGGCACGTACATCGATTGCGTCCGCCGGCGCGACGCCACCGTCGCGTGCTGGGGCGACGCGGCGGAGGTGCTGCGCACCGGCACGCACGACCGCACGCGCCCCGCCGGCGCGCGCGTCGCGAACGGGCACCTCGTCACCGACGTGAAGGGCCTCCCGCCGATCGTGCACCTCTCCGTCGGCGTCGGCTCCGCCCTCGCGATCGGCGAGGACGGCTCCGCGTGGGTCCTCGGCGGCGTCGCGCGCGGGGTCCTCCGCGTCGCCGGCGTCGACGACGCGGTCGAGGCGGCGTCGGGGCACGCGTTCCACTGCGTGCGCCGGCGGGGCGGCGAGGTCGCGTGCTGGCGCGACGGCGTCGCGGCGGAGAGCCTCTCGAAGGTGCAGACCTCGCCGCAGCGGATCGATCTCCCGCCCGCGGCGAAGATCGCGGCCGGGCCGTGGGGCGCGTGCGCGCTCCTCGCCGGCGGCGGCACCGCGTGTTGGGGCGGCGATCGCGGCGTCGCGAAGGCGGAGACCTCGAGCTGGCTCTCGCCCAAGCGCATCTCGAACGCGGACGCCCTCGAGGACCTCGTCGTCGGCGCGTTCTTCGCGTGCGGCAACGACGCGGCCGGCAACGTGCTCTGCTGGGGCGACGCGCGGCGGCTCGGCGTCGGCTACGAGGGGCCGCGGCAAAGGGCGAAGGCGCCGCACGCGATGGGCTGGGTGCAGCTCAGCGCCGGCGCGGAGGCGCTCGCGCAGGCGGATCGAAAGGCCTGGCTCACCGGCGCGGTCGCGCTCGCCGGCATCTTCGTCGGCCTCCTCTCCGCGCGCCGCCTCGTCGCGCGCGCGACCGACGTCTGGCGGCGCCTCCCCGCCGCGCCGCTGCTCGCAGGTGCGGGTTATCGCGCGGGAGAGATCGCGATGACGCGCTCGTCGGCGCCGCCGCTCGTGCGCGCCGCGATCGCGCTGGGGCTTGCCTCCGCCGGCGCCGACGCCGCCGTCATCGTCGTCTTCGACAGCCTCTACGCCGCGACGACCAAGGGCACCTTCGTCTTCGGCGCGCTCGCAGCCGCGGCCTGGATCGCGTTCGCCGTCGCCGCCGTCGCGCGGGCGACGCGCGGCGGGCACGCGCCCCTCCGGCGCTGGCGCCTCGTCGGCGGGCTCGCGCTCTTCGTCCACGCCGCGATGGGGCTCTTCGCGCTGATTGCCAAATACGAGCTGGTCTGGACCCTGGCGGGCGAGCGCGCGGCGGCGCCGGGGGCGGCCGGGCTCGTCACCGGCGTCCTTCAGCTCACGAGCGCGCTCGGCCTCGTCGCCGGCGGCGCGATGATCGCCGCTTCCCGTCACCATCGCGCGCTCTCGGAATTCCATGCCCAAGACCGATAAACCGAAATTCACCCGCCTCCGCCTCGACGACCTCACGATCGAAGACGAGAAATCTTTCCGTCACATTGGCCTTTATGCCGATTTGAAGGAGGTCCTCCGGCGCGCCAATTATGGATTTCGCGCGTTGCCGGAGAGCGCGGCGAGCTGGGACCGCGCCCTCTTCCTCAACCTCACGTTCTGGGGTGCGGCCGAGGGCGGCGACGTGCTCGTCGACGCGAACGTCCCCGCCGACGTCGTCGCGCACGTGGCGTGGCACCACCTCGCGGCGAAGGCGCTCATGGCGCCGGGCGCGAAGCGGCCGCCGGTCGACGCGCTCTTCCTCGGCGAGGCGATCGCGAGCGCGTTCGATCTGTACCTCGTCGGCCGCACGCTCGGCCACGCGCCGAAGTCGACCTTCCTCGCGACGCAGGTCGAGGCGATGGCGGAGACGGCGTCCGCGGCCGGTCTCGACGAGGACGCGTTCGAGCGCTTGCTCGAGGGTGTGGCCGGCGATCCGGAGGAGGCGTTCGCGCGGCTCCGCGAGCTCCTCACCGACGCGACGTCGGCGCTCTTCGCGTGCAACGACGCCGAGTCCGCGCTCGGCGTCCTCGCGGAGCTGGAGTCGCACCGCTTCGGTCCGCTCCTCTACCGCTACGAGCTCGCGAACTGGGTGCTCTACGCGCGCGCCTACGGCGATCCCGAGCCCTCGCCGCGAACGAGAGAGATCGAGCGCGCGCTGCGCGCGGCGAAGGACCCGCTCGCGTGGCTCGAAGAACGCTGGGTGAAGGGCTAAACGCCGCGATGACGCGACGCGCGCAGTAGGAGCGCGCCTGACGTATCTTTTCGAACGGCTCGATCGTCTTCCTGTCATGAGCTCCGATTTTCCCGACGAGCTGCGCGGCTCGTGGCACCGTTTCCTCCTTACTTACGAGCCCTTGCGGCCGGAGCTCTACCGCTATTGCCGGCACCTCACGCGGAGCCCGTGGGACGCGGAGGACCTCGCGCAGGACGCGATCGCGCGCGCGTTCGTGACGCTCGCGCAGATGGGGCACGAGCCGCCGAACCCGCGCGCCTGGCTCTTCCGCGTCGCCTCCAACCTCTGGATCGATCGGCGGCGACACGAGCAGCACGCCGCGCGGCTCGAGCCGCCGCCGGGACCGGAGGCGCCGGATCCGATCGCGACGCGCGAAGCCGCGGGCACGCTCCTCACGCAGCTCGCGCCGCGAGAGCGCGCGGCGGTGGTGCTGAAGGACGTCTTCGACTTCTCGCTCGAGGAGACGGCGGAGGCGCTCGGCACGACGACGGGCGCGGTGAAGGCGGCGCTGCATCGCGGTCGCGGGAAGCTCGTCGAGGCGGAGCCGGCGTTCGCGGAGCCGCCGGCTCCGGGGGCGATCGAGGCGTTCTGCGCCGCGTTCAACGAGGCCGACCTGCCGCGCCTCACCGCGCTGCTCCTCGACTCCGCGTCGGTCGAGGTCGTGGGCGCGACGACGCTCTACGGCCGCGAGCGGGCAGGGCGCAACGTCTTGCGCGGAATGCTCTTCGGGAGCCCGGCGCTCGCGAACGGCACCGGCGTCGAGTCGCGCTTCGTCTGCGGCGCGCTCCCGGTTTCGCCGCGGGTGGAGGCGCGCGCGCACCGCGGGGAGTGGCTCTTGCTCCACTGGTACGAGCACAACGACGGCTCGTTCGTGCGCGCGATCACGCGCGTCGTCGCGGACGAGTCCGGGATCGTGCGACTCCAGAATTACTTCTTCAGCCCCGATTTCCTCGCCGAGGTCTGCGCCGAGCTCGCGGTGCCGTTTCGGCCGAACGGCTATCGCTGGACGCTCTGGCGATGAAGACTCTGCATTATCACCCGATCGCGTCCTTCTGCTGGAAGGTGCTGATTGGCCTTTACGAGCTCGACGTGCCGTTCGAGAAGCACGTCGTCGACCTCGCCGATCCGGACGCCAAAGCGGCATTCACGAAGCTCTCGCCGATGGGCAAGATGCCCGCCCTCGTCGACGGCGATCGCGTCGTGCTCGAGAGCACGATCCTCCTCGAGCACGTCGACCTCGAGCGCCGCCTCGTCCAGAGCCTCGAGTGCCGCGCGCTCGATCGCTTCTACGACTTTTACGTGCACGCGCCGATGCAGAAGGTCGTCTTCGACGAGCTCCGCCCCGCCGCCGCGCGCGATCCGTACGGCGTCGCCGAGGCGCGCGCGCAGCTCGAGACCGCCTACCGCGTCGCGGACGAGCGCATGCGCGGGCGGACCTGGGCTTGCGGCGACGACTTCACCCTCGCCGACTGCGCCGCCGCGCCGGCGCTCTACTACGCCGACCGCGTGCACGCGCTCGGAGCCCACGACGCGCTCGCGGCGTACCTCGAGCGCCTCCGCGCGCGCCCGTCGTTCGCGCGCGTCCTCGACGAGGCGGCGCCGCTCATGCACCTCTTCGAAGGGCTGATCCGCTCGAACGCATGACGGGCCGGGCGCCTCGCCGTATCTGAGCGTCCTCAGCTGGGCGTGATGCGCGCCACCACCACGATGGCGCTCTCGGCGGGGACGAAGCGGAGCTCGCCTGCGTCCACGAGGGTGGAGCCCTCCGGCGCGTCGACGAGCGTGCCTGCGAGCACGTGCGCGATGCACACCGGCGCGCGCACCGTCGTCGCTTGCGTCACGGTGCGGACGTCGAGCTCCGCGGTCGCGCGCGCGCGATCGACGATCAGGTTGAAGTCGCGCACCGGTCCGTTCTTCAAGCTCCCGGTCACCTCCCAGTCGCCGGAGAAGGTGCGCGGGACGTGACGCGCGAGCTCGATGCGTCCGTGCGCGCCGGCGTCGAGCGTCATCCCCGCGCCGTCGAGGAGAACGATGTGGCGCTCGTAGCCGTCGAAGCGCGAGAACGGCCCGTCGCTCGCGACGTCCGCGATGCTCACGCGCCAGCGAAAGCGCGCGGTGTCCTCGACGCCCGGCTCCACGAGGACCTCGGTCGTCGTTCCGCCGCCGTTCTTCCACGGCATGCGGCGGTGCTCGCTCGGCAGGATCACGCGCATCGCTGCATGGTACGTGGACGGCGCCGGTCAGCGGTGGGTCTCGAGCTCCTTCGCCAGGGCCGCGAGCAGGCCGAGGGAGCCTTCGCGCCGTCCGGCCGAGCCGTCGTTGCCGTCGACGAACGCGGTGTGCTCGGTGAAGCGAAGCAGCGTCGTCTGACCCGACGGCACGAGCTCGATCGTGGAGAGGGACGAAGACATCGGCGCCCCGCCGATCGTCATCGCGTAGGCGAGGACGATCCGCTCGTTCGGGACGATGTCGAGGAAGACGCCGTCGTAGGTCATCGGCGGACCGTCGCTCCCGAAGCGAAACCGCGAGCGCTCGAAGCCGCCGACCTGGAAGTCGAGGGTGTAGCTGTCGACGATGAAGCCCTCGCCCTCGGCGAACCAGCGGCGCTTCTTCGCGGGGTCGGAGTTGGCGGCGAACACACGCGTCGCGGTCGCTTCGTAGGTGCGCTCGATGGTGAAGCTCTTGTGGATCACGGGACGGCTCATTTCTTTTTCCTCTTTCTGGGGCTGCTGGTTTCTTCTTCTTCGAGCAACGCGCCGAGGCGGTCGAGGCGGCGCTCCCATCGCTGGCGGTGCTGCATGAACCACTGCTCGGCGGGGCCGAGCGCGCCGGGAGCGAGCTCGACGGTGCGGACGCGGCCCTCCTTGCGGGTTCGAACGAGGCCGCTCGCCTCGAGCACGTGGAGGTGCTGCCCGATCGCGGACAGCGAGACCGAGAACGGCGTCGACAGCTCGCTCACGGACGCCGCGCCGGCGCAGAGGCGCTCGACCATCGCGCGCCGCGTGGGATCGGCCAGCGCGTGGAAGATCTGGTCGAGGGACGAATGCTGAAGCATTGGCTTCAGTGTTGTCTCGGCCCGCGCAATAGTCAAGTAGTTGCTTCAGTATTGCATTGTACGAAGGAGCCTTACGCTTCGATAAAGATCATATCGATTCCGCGTGCGCGATCTCGATCGTAAGAAGCTCCGCATGACATCGAGACTCTTTCACACGGTGGTTGGGGTTGGCCTCGCGCTCGGCGCGATGAGCATGGGCTGTGCGGCGGAGCAGGCTCCGGACGCAGCGACGGACACGGCGCAGGTCACGAGCTACGAGCCGGCGACCGAGCCGGTCACGGAGCCGGCCGCGCAGCCGGACCGCTTCTGCGAGGTCCCGTGGCCGACGACGAAGGGCTCCCCGCAGCCGACGCCCGCCCAGGCGCAGCTCTGCATCGATCCGCAGCGCGAGTGCGGCTCGTACCCGGCGCAGCCCGGCGGCTGGAACGAGTCGTGCGTGCCGACGGAGGTCGCCGGCGACGTGACGACTTGCCAGTTCACCAACGAGTTCTGGCTATTCTGCAAGGACACGGGCGCCTCGCACGAATGGTCGTGCCCCTCCGGGACGATCAAGGTGAGCGAGTGCGTCTGGCCGCTGAACGAGAAGCCGGAGCGACGCTGATGGTCAAGGAGTACACCGACGAGGGCCGCTGGAACGGCCGGCTGACCGGGAAGCCGCTTCCCGAATCGGATCCGGCGATCGACGAGCTTCCGAAGGAGCTGCGCGACCGCCTCGCGACGCTCTGGCACGTGCGCTCGGCGATGGAGCGGCGTGTCGGTGACTCCTTCTCCGTCGTCGTCGGCGCGCTCGCGCGCCGCAACGCCGCCCCCGCGCTCCAGACGCTCGCGAAGCGCGCGGTCGACGACGAGTACCGGCACGAAGAGCTGAGCCGCCTCGTCGCCTCGCGCTACGCCGGCCGCGAGATGCCGCGCGCGGCGCGCCTCTCGCTCGTCCAGCCCGAGTACAAGGGCGAGAGCCAGGAGCTGAAGGACACGCTGACGATCATCGGCCAGTGTGTCTTCAACGAGACGACGGCGGGCGCCTACCTCGAGGCCTCGCTCCACACCGCGAAGACGAAGCTCGCGCGCGCGGCGATCTCGGAGCTCCTCTCCGACGAGATCGACCACGGCCGCATCGGCTGGGCGCACCTCGCCGAGCTCACGCCCGCGCAGAAGAAGCAGGTCGAGCCCTGGCTCCTCCCGCTCGCGTACCTCAACCTGCGCGAGTGGCGGACGCAGACGCCGTACGATCCCGGCCACACCGCGATCCTCTCCGAGCACGGCGAGCCGCCGACCAAGGTCCTCCACGACGCCCTCGTCGACGCGCTGAAGACGCTCATCGTCCCCGGCTTCAAGCAGCTCGGGATGAACACCGCGCCGCTCGAGGCGTGGCTCGCCGCCGGCGCCGACACCGACCACCCGCCGCGCGAGTTCGAGCACGCGACGGCGTGAGCGAGGAGCTCCGCGACGCGATCAGCGCGACGCTTCGCGCTCCCGCAGCGCGAGGGCGAAGCGGCGCGTGACCGTCCACACGAGCCAGTTGCCGTTCTTCGCCTTCGTGCCTTCGACCGGCGTGTACGCGTAGAGCGCGGCGGTCGCGGCTTCGGCGGGGCGCACGAGGACGCCGTCCTCGGTCGCGGTCTCTCCCCAGACCATGAACTTCCCCTTGCCGCTGCGGGCGCGCGCGAACTGGTTCTCGAGCGTGGCGGCGGCGCACTCGAGCTGCACCTCGAGGCTCGCGTGGGCGGGATCGCGCCCGTTCGGGTACGCCGCGGTCGGCTTCTCGCAGCCGAGCGCGAACGCGCGCACGCTCGCGGGCGGCGGCGCGCTCGCGGCGACGAGGCTCTTCTCCACCTGCATCCGCGCGAGGAGCAGGACCGGGTTGATGTTGTGCGCCTGCGCGGTCCGCACGACGGCCTCGGAGACCGGCACCGGTCCACGCGGCAGCTCGTTCATGAGCACCACGCTCTCCTTCGCGAGCCACGACGGCCGATCCCACGGCGTGCGCTCGAGGAAGCGCTGCACGTCCGCGACCGTCACCCAGTCCTTCGCCTCGTAGAAGCCGTCGTCCATCAGGTGATCGCGGTCGTACGCGTCGGGGAGACCGGTGACGTCGCCGCTCGCGGCGGCGGCGGCGGGGAGCCCTTCGACCGCGTCGGGCGCGGGCGCGGTGCACGCGACGAGGGCGACGAGGGCGAGCGCGCGCTTCAGTACGCGCTCCGCAGGAGGAAGAACACGACGACGCCGGTGACCGAGACGTAGAGCCAGATCGGGAAGAGCACCTTCGTGATCTTCTTGTGCGTCGCGAAGCGCCGCTTGAACGCGAAGTAGAACGCGGCGAGGCACATCGGCACGACCGGGATCGACAGGATGACGTGGCTCGCGAGGAGCAGGAGGTACGCGACGCGCGCGCCGCCGGTGCCGGGGTAACGCGTGTCGCCGTGGACGTAGTGGTACGCGAGGTAGCCGACGAGGAAGAAGGCGCTCGACGCGAACGCCGACAGCATCAACGCCTGGTGCCGCGCGACCTGCTTCCTCTTGATCGCGCGCACCGCGAGGACGAGCAGCACCGCCGCGAGCCCGTTGAACGCCGCGTTGACGGAGGGCATGAACGACAGCGCCTCGCGATCGCCGGAGCCGTGCCGCAAGAGCAAGAGGTACCCGAGGACGGAGAGCGCCCCCACGGAGAGCACCCCGTTCACGATCCAAAAGGGCCGATCCTCGCGCGAGAATGCAGCTGCGTCCGCGGACATGGGCGGTCCATAGAGCCGTCCGCCGCGCGCGCCAAGCTCCGCGAACGGTCAGCCGGCGAGGTCCCGGATCGTCGCGACGAGGCGATCGAGATCGGCGGACGACGTGCGCGGGTTGATGATCGTGGTGCGGAGGAACGTGCGCCCGCGGAGGCGCGTCTTCACGACGTAGAAGCGTCCGTCCTCGAGGACCGCGCGGCGGATGCGCTCTTGCGCGTCGTCGCCCTCGCCGTACCGGAAGCAGACGATGTTGCACTCGGGCTCGATCGCGACCTCGAAGCCGGGCGTCCGGCGGAGGAGCGCCGCGAAGTCGCGCGCGCGATCGACGACGTCGTCGAGGTAGCGCGCGATCGTGTCTTCGCCGTGCACGGCGAGGGCGGCGTAGAGGCCGAGGACGAGCATGCCCTTCGTGCACTCGAGCGTGCGGACGGCGCTGTCGGTCGCGGCGGCTTGCGCGTCGAGGAGGTACGCGGCCTTCGTGCCTTGGAACGCGGTGAAGGAGTCGCGGCCGTCCTTGAAGAGCACCGCCGTGACGAGCGCGGGGCAGAGCATCATCTTGTGCGCGTCCCACACCACCGAGTCCGCGCGCGCGATGCCGTCGACGAGCGCGCGGTGCTTCGGCGAGAGCACGAACGACGCGCCGTGGGCGCCGTCGACGTGCATCCAGACGCCGCGCTCGGCGCAGAAGTCGGCGACGGCGTGGAGCGGATCGAACGCGCCCGTCGACGTGGAGCACGCGCTCGCGACGACGGCCACCACCGTGCGCCCCGCCGCCTCCGCGCGCGCGAACGCGTCGGCGAGCGCGTCGGCGCGCAGCTTGAAGCGCTCGTCGGCCGGCACCGTCACCACGCCGTCGTCGCCCCAGCCCATCACGCGGACCGCGCGCGCGGTGGAGTAGTGCGCCTCTTCGCACGCGAGGACGGCGCCGGTGAAGCGATCGCCGCCGAGGCGCGCGGCGGTGCGCTCGCGCGCGGCGAGGAGCGCGGTGAGGTTGCCGGCCGAGCCGCCGGAGGTGAACACGGCGTCGGCGCCCGGGCCGTAGCCGAGTCGCGCGGTGAGGAACCGAGCGAGCACGCGCTCCATCCCCGACGACACGGGGCCCATCTCGTAGACCGCGGCGCCGTTGTTGAGGAAGCCGCTCACGAACGACGCGAGCGCGGCGAGCGGGAGCGGGGCGGTGACCTGATGACCGACGAAGCCCGGATGATGGAGGTGCGTCGACTCCGCGACGACGCGCGCGAAGAGCGCCTGCGCGTCCGCGCCGCCCTCGAAGTCGCTCTGCCACGCGGCGACCTGCGCGCTCGGCTCCTTCCACGGCACGACCGCCTCGCCGTCCGTCGTGCCGAGGCGAGCGAGGTGATCGGCGAGGAGGTCGACGACGGCGTGCGCCTCGCGGCGGAACGCCTCCGGATCGTAGCCACGGAGCATGCGCCGGTTATGGCACGTCTCGGGCTCCGCGGTACGATGCGCGAGTGCGGCACGTCTGCGTCTTCTTCGTCGCGTCGGTCGCGTGCGTCCAGAGCCCGCCGCCGCGCGAGGGAGCGACCCTCGAGGTCCCCACGATCGCGATCAAACGAGCGGACACGGCCCCCGCCGCGCCGAAGGTCGAGCCGCAGCCGGACGTCCCGGACGCGTACTCGTGGACGGACGAGCGCGTCATCGAGCGGCTCACGGCGGACTGCCGCTGGCGTCCGCTGAACCTCGACAAGCAGAAGGAGAATAGCCGCCAGCCGCTGTCGTGCGTGCTCGATCTCCGCCCCGGGTTGAGCCACCCTTGCTACGAGGAGTACGAGGACGAGTGCAAGCCGGGGTGCACGAAGACGTGCCACGGCTGCACGAGCGTGTGCGTCACGCAGTGCGAGACATGCAAGAGCACGTGCACGGACGACGCATGTCATCGTGTCTGCGCCGAGACCTGCGCGAGCTGCCGCCAGCAGTGCGTTCAAGAGGTCAACGCATGTCAGGCGACCGCCTGCAGCGAGCGCTTCCGCGAATGCGCCGCCGCGTTGATGAACGACATGAAGAAGGCCGGATGCAAGAAGGCGTGCGAGCAGGCCTACTACTGCAGTCGGCGCTGCGAGCTCACGACCGGCGCGGAGTCCTGCTTCGACGCGTGCCGCAAGACCTTCGACTACAAGTGCAGCGATCGCTTCTACGGCTACTGCGCGAGCGGCGGCTCCTGAGCGGCGAACGTCGCGCGCGTCCACGCCCGGCCCGCGCTCGGGTCGACGCCGACCTGCTCGAAGCCGGGGAAGACGACGTCGACGAGGCCGGCGTGGATCACCTCCTGGCGCGCCTTGCGCGTCATGATGCCGTGCGCGGGGAGGTCCTCGCCCGGGAGCGGGTGCGCGTCGAAGAGCTCGCGGAGCCGCGCCTCGAGCAGACGCGGGAGCCAGGCGCCGAGCTCTCGGCGCACCTCCGGCTCGACGTGCCGCGAGGCGAGGTGCGCCCAGCCGATCCGGGCGTGGTCGATCTCGTCGGAGAGCACGCTCTGCAGCGCCGCGCGCGCGAGCGGCGACTTCGCGAGGAGGAGCTGCGCCTCGAGCATCCCGCACGCGAGCGTCTCGTTGATGCAGCACATCGCGACGACGTAGAGCGTCGCGCGGAGCTTGCCTTCCGACGGCGCGAAGAGCGGCATCGGCGCGGGGTGCCCCGGCGGCCAGCGCTCGGCGTCGCCGCGGTAGCGCGCGGCGAGCGCCACCGCGATCTGTGCATGATGCACCTCGTCGCGCACCGCCTCCGTCGCGAGCTCGATCACCTTCTCGTCGGCGCCGTGCTCGATGAGCTGCGCGGCGACGCCGCCGAAGCCCGCGCTGACGAGCAGCTCCGACTTCCCGCGCTCCTGCCAGATGCCGGCGAGGACCGCGCGCGCCGCCGGCGTCGCACCGTCGATCACGTCGTCCGCGATCGACGCGATCGACGTCGCGCTCGCGTCGACGCGGCTCCACCACGGCCGCGCGCGTTTGATCACGCCGTCAGCCGCAGCAGGCCCAGCTCGGGAACGAGTCGCCGCTCGTGCTGCTCGACGTCACGCCGCTGCTCGTCGTCGAGCTGCTGCTCGCGCCGGCTTCGGCGAGCGCGCCCGAAGACGAGGTCGACGACGAGGCCGACGAGGACGTGTTGCTGGGCGGCGTCGGGGTGCTGTCGTCCGAGCACGCGCTCGTGGTCATGCCCACCCCGAGGACCACGACGGTGTGAAAGAGCTTCGCCGTAAGCCGGTTCTGCATGAGCTCGACGGTATCAGTTGCGAACGACCGCCGTCGAGCCCCGCGACGCGCGCCCCCGCGGCAGGATCGACGCAGCGCCGCAGCCGCTCGTCGGTTGTACGCACGCTGCGCATCCGGACGGCTTATGCTCGCCGCGTCACGTCATGTTCGATCGTATCGTCCTGATCGGGGCGGGGCGGACCTCCGGCTCGATCGTCGATCGTCTCGCCCGGATCGCGCCGCTCACGATCCTCGATCTCTCACCCGCCGCGATCGACCTCGTGTCGACGCGCGAGCTCGAGTCGTCCGAGGGCTCGCATCCGATCGTGAAGCGGCTCGGCGACGGCACCTCGCGCCTCGTGCTCGAGGACGTCCGCGGCGATCCGAAGAGCCTCGTCGCGCTCGTGGTCGCGCCGGGCGACGATCGCGCGGCGCTCGAGGCGACCAAGCTCGGCGCCGAGCTCGGCTACGCGCCGGTCGTGACGATCGTGAACGACCGCACGGTGGCGCAAGCGTGCGAGAAGCATCAGGCCCGCGCGTTCGTGCGCGCCGAGATCGTGGGGCAGCTCGTCGAGCAGACGTTGCAGCAGGGTGGGCTCGGCGTCACGAGCGCGGGCGGCTTCGGCCGCGGCGACGTCGTCGAGTTCACCGTCCTCCCGAGCTCGCCCGCGATCGGCGTGCCGCTCGCGAAGCTGCGCGCCGACGGCTGGCGCATCGCCGCGATCTATCGCGGCGACGAGCTCGTGCTCCCGACCGGCCTCACCACCATCGCCGCGGACGATCGCGTCCTCGTCGTCGGCGATCCGCGGCAGCTCCCCCACGTCGCCGAGAGCCTCCGCGTCGGCTTGCCGACGTTCCCGCTCCTCCAGGGCCCGCACATCGTGGTGTACCTCCCGGGCGGTCGCGACGGCGACGTCGAGGCGGAGGCCGAGATGCTGCTCGAGCGCACGCGCGCCGCGCGGCTCGTGCGCGCGTACCCCGGCGCCGAGCGCACGCGCGTCTCGACCGGCGCCGGGCGCAAGCACATCGAGGACGTGCCGCTCGAAGGGAGCTCGATCGCGTCGCATCTCCCGATCCTGCGCGCGCGGACGCCGGGCGTCGTCGTCGCACGCATCGGGGCGCGTCCGTTCGCGGACGTGCTGCTCGGGCGCGGCGGCGAGGGCGCGGTCCTCTGCAACGAGGCCGGCGCGCCGGTCCTCTTCCCGCGCGGCGCGTCGCGGCACGAGCGCGTCGTCCTGTGCCTCACCGACGGTGACGTCGATCTCGCGACCGCCGAGGTCGCGCTCGATCTCGCGCGCATGTACGAGGTGCCGCTCCACGTCTTGCGCGTGAAGCTGCCGGCGTACCTCCAGTCGGAGGAGGCGGCGACGGCGGCGCTCGTCGACACGATCGTGCAGCGCGCGCGCCTCCACGGCGTCCAGCCCGAGGTCCTCGTGCTCGAAGGCAACCCGATCGCGGAGTGGGTGAAGGCGAGCGAGCGCGGCGACCTCGCCGTCGTCGCGCGCCGGCCGGGGATGCGCGACAGCTTCTCCAAGCCCGACCTCGCGCTCCGCCTCGCGCGCAAGGCGAAGGGGTCCGTCCTCGTCTTCACGGTCCCGGCGTGATCACGCTCTTCCTCCTCGTCCTCTTGAGCGTCGTCGGCCCCGCGCTCGCGGTGCGCGTCCGGCTGCCCGCCGCGGTCGTCCTCATCGTCGCCGGCATCGGCGTCGGCCCGGTCGGGCTCGGTTGGATCCAGGACACGCCGCCGGTCGCGCTCCTCTCCGAGCTCGGCTTCCTCATCCTCATGTTCGTCGCGGGGATGGAGATCGACTTCGAGTCCCTCCGTCGCGCGGGGCCGCGCGGGCTCCTCGTCCCGAGCCTCGCGGTGCTCCTCTTCGTCGGCGTCGCCGCGGCGATGGGGATCTGGCTGCGCCTCTCCGTCATCGAGCTCATCGTCGTCAGCGCGTCGAGCGTCGGGATGCCGCTCGCGGTGCTGCAGGAGACGGGGCTCCTCCAGCGCCCGATCGGCAAGCACGTGATGCTGACCGCTTCCCTCGGCGAGTTCGCTTCGATCCTCGCGATCACCGGCTACGAGCTCTTCGCGGAGGAGGCGACGCTCTCGCATCGGCTGATCAAGATGCTCAAGGTCGTCCTCCTCTTCGTCGTGTCGGCGACCGTCATCCGCTGGGCGCGCGCGGCGGTGTGGTGGCGACCGGAGCCCTTCCGGCGCCTGCTCCAGCACCACGACGTCGCCGAGCTCGGCGTGCGCACGGGGCTGCTCCTCATGTTCGGCTTCGTCGTCGTCTCGGCGATGCTCGGCGTCGAGGCGATCCTCGGCGCCTTCATCGGCGGCGCGCTCGTCGCCTTCGTCCTGCGCGAGAAGTCGACGCTCGAGTCGAAGATCTCCGCGCTCGGGCACGGGCTCTTCATCCCGATCTTCTTCATCGTCGTCGGCGTGCGCTTCAACGCGCGGGTGCTCTCCTTCGCCGCGCTGAAGGACGCGCTCCTCTTCGCCGCCGTCGTCGCGACGGTGAAGATCCTGCCCACGCTGATCTCGTCGCCGCGCGAGCTCGGCCTGCGCGAGCGCTTCGCGGCGGGGGCGCTCCTCTCCGCCCCGCTCACGCTCCTCGTCGCGATCGCCGCGATCGGACGGCGGCTCGGTACGGTCGACAGCGCACGCGAGGCGACGTTCCTCCTCCTCGCGATCCTCCTCTCGGTCGGGTTCCCGATCGTCTTCCGCGCGCTCGTGACCTCCCCACGAGCGCGGACATGAGGTCGCGCTGGGGCTGCCTCGTCGTCCTCGCCGCGTGCGCGCGTCCTGCTCCTGCTCAGGCTCCTGCGTCTGCGCCGGCCCCCGCTCCGCCGCCGGTGGTCGTCGCGGCGGCGCCCGCGCCTGCGCTGCCGACGCGCCTCGCGATCGACGTGACGACGGACGGCGCCGTCGAGGACCGCGTCGTCGTCGAGCTCCGGCTCGCGGGACGGCTCGCGGCGACGACCGCGCTCGTCTTCCGGCCGAGCCATCGCGTCGCGATCGGCGACGTCGAGGCGCGCGACGAGGACGGCCCGATCGCGGTCGACGCGTCGCTGAAGCTCGCGCGTCCCGGCCGGCGCGAGCTGCGCGTGCGCTACGCGGTCACGTTCACGCCGTCGCCGTCGCCGTCGCCGTCGCCGTCTCCGCTGCCGGCGGACGCGACGGCGCCGGCGGCGGAGTCGATCGAGCTTCACGCGGCGGGCGACGATCTCCTCGCGCTCCCCGAGCTCGACGAGCACGTCCCCGTCGAGCTGAAGCTCCGCACGGCGGGGATGGGGCCTGGCGGCGCGTCGAGCTTCGGGCTCGGCGCCGACCAGCGCTTCGAGGCGCGCACGAGCGAGCTGCACAACGCGTACTTCCTCGCAGGCGACGTCGGCACCGCGACGTTCCACGCGCCGGACGGCGACGACTTCACCGCGTGGGTGGGGCACACCGCGTTCGACCCGCGCTGGATCGGCGCGGAGGCGGCCGCGACGCGGAGCGCGATCGACGCCTACGTCGGGCGCCACGCCGGGCGAGGGAGCGCGCCGCTCTCGCTCCTCGTCGTGCCGGCGAAGCGCGACGATCCGCCGGTCGTCGTCGCGCCGCGCACGCGCGGTCTCTTCGTGTCGGCGGACCGGCGCGCGGTGTGGACGGCGCCGATCCGCATCCTCGTCGGGCAGGCGCTCGCGCAGCGTTACCTCGGCGGCTTCCTCTGGGTCGGCGCGCGCGACGCGGCGCGCGAGGGGGAGGGTTGGTTCTTCAGTGAGGGCTTCGCGCGCGCGGTCTCCCGCGACGTCCTCTTCGATCTCGGGATGATCGAGGCGAGCGATCGCGCGAACGAGCTGAACGAGCTCCTCGCCGCGATCGCGTTCGCGCCGGACGAGCGCCGCGTCGCGCTCGCGCGGGGCGCCCTCCTCGCGACCGCGCTCGACGTCGCGGCGCGCAAGAACGGGAGCAGCCTCCGCCAGTTCCTGCGCGAGCGCCTCGCCGACGCGGCGGCGAAGAAGACCGACACGATCGCGCGCGACGACTTCGTCGCCCACGCGCGTAGGGCCGCCGGCGACGCCTTCGCGGACGCGATGACCGCGACGCTCACGCGCGGCGCGGAGGTCCCGCTGCCGCCCGACCTCCTCGGCCGGTGCTGGCGCCTCGCGCGAAAGCAGCTCGTCCCCTTCGAGCTCGGGTTCGTCACCACCGCCGGCCAGGACCTCGTCGTCGAATCGGTCAAACCAGGCTCCCGCGCCGCCGCCGCCGGCGTCCGCAAAGGCGATATCGTCCGAAATCTCGATTATCGTAATGGCCAATCCGCCTCGCCGGTCAAGATGACCCTCCTGCGCGGCGAACGGAGCCTCACGCTCACCTTCCTGCCCGCCGGCGCAGCGAAGCCAGGCCGCATCTTCGAGCGCATCCCCGCCATCCCCGACGATCGGTGCTGATCGCCTCGGTCTGGAAGCTATCCGCCCGAGGACGCGCTGGAGCCGCCGCCCGAGGAGGTGCCGCCTGACGACGTGGAGCTGCTCGCGCTGACGTCGGCGCCGCCGGCGTCGCCGATGCTGCTGTCGACGCCGGCGTCGGTGCCGCCGCTCGTGCCGCTCGAGCTGCTCGTGCTGAAGCCGCTGCTCGAGGATGCGGAGCTCGAGGAGGTCGTGCCGGACGAGGTCGACGAGGAGCTGCTGCTCGTGGTGGTGGTGTCATCGTCGTCGTCGTCGTCGCCGACGGTGCTGTCTTGGAAGTACTCGATGTCCTCGTTGCCGACGATCGCGTTGCAGCCCAGCATCGCCGCGACGACGAACGTGCCGCAGGCGGAGCCGAGCCAGCGCGGGGACTTCACTCGTTCATCGTGACCTCCGGCGCCCCGCGCCGCAAGGCCGCCGATTCTTCCCCAAGGAAAGAAATCGACCGCTGTCAGAACGTCGTTCGTGGCGCGTCCGCTGCGAAGAGAAGGAACGACGACGATGAAGACGCCGGCGCAGAACGAGAACAGCGTCCAGTTCTCGCTCGGGGAGCTCCAGAAGCTCGAGGACGAGCGCGTCGCCGAACAGAGGCGCGACGAAGCGGCGAACGAAGCCGCGAACGAAGCGGCGAAGGTGGAGGCCGCGCGCCGCGCGAAGGCCGACGCGGAGGCGAGGGCTCACGCGGAGGCGGCGGCGGCGGAGGCGGAGCGCATCAAGAAGATGAGGGAGCTCGCCGAGCTCGAGGCGATGCAGAAGGCGCGCGTCGAGCAGGCGCGGATCGAGGTCGACGCGCGCATGCGCGCGGAGGAGCGCGAACGCGAGCGCCGCCACGAGCTGGAGCTCGCCGGCCTCCGCGCGAAGACGCCCGCGTCGCCGAGCCTCGGCGCGCTCCTCGGCGCGACCGGCACAGGCGGCGCGATCATGCTCGTCGTCACGGCGATCGTGCACTTCGCCGTGACGGGGCCGACCAGCGAGCGCCGCATCGCGGAGCTCGAGCTCCGCGCCGGGACGGCGGAGCAACACGCGAGCGACGCGGACCACAAGATCGAAGAGCAGCGGAAGTACATCGCCGCGCTCGAGAAGAACAAGACCGCGCTCGAAGATCGGATCGCGGACCTCTCCGCGCCCCCCGCGCCCGCGCCCCCACGCACGCCGTCGCGGCCAACCAGGGGAACCGGCGCCGTCCCGCCCGCGCCGCCGAAGGTCGAGAAGAAGGTCCACTGCGACGAGAAGCACGACCCCATGTGCTTCGGGAACTGACCGCGCCGTCGCTTCTGCATGGCCAGTGCGAGGCCCACAAAAATAGTCTGGTTATCTCTCCAGCTTCGCCGCGCGCTCGAGCAGCAGAGCCCGCTCGCGCTCGTTCGTCGCGAGCTTCGCCGCGCGCCCCAGCTCCGCGCGGGCTTCGTCGAAGCGCGCGAGCTTCGTGAGGAAGTCGGCGCGCACGGCGGGGAGCAGGTGATACCCGTCGAGCGCGCCGCTCGCGGCGACCGCGTCGGCGAGCGCGAGGCCCGCGGCGGGGCCGTCCGCCATCGCGACGGCGACGGAGCGATTCAGCTCCACGATCGGCGAGCGCGTCAGCTCCGCGAGCTCGTCGTAGTAGCCGACGATGCGCCGCCAGTCCGTCGCCTCGGGCGCGCCCGCGCGCGCGTGGCACGCCGCGATCGCGGCCTGGAGCAGGTAAGGTCCGCGCGCGCCGCCGAGCGCCTCGCCTCGCGCGAGCGCCGCGAGGCCGCGCTGGATCAAGAGGCGGTCCCACCGCGCGCGCTTCTGCTCGAAGAGCGGGATCGGCTCGCCGTTCGGGCCGGTGCGGGCGCCCACGCGCGAGGCCTGGATCTCCATCAGCGCGACGAGGCCGTGCACCTCGGCCTCGCGCGGGACCAGCTCCGCGAGGACGCGGCCGAGGCGCAGCGCGTCCTCGCAGAGCGCGGGTCGCATCCAGTCGCCGCCCGCGGTCGCGGCGTAGCCCTCGTTGAAGATCAGGTAGACGACCTCGAGCACCGACGCGAGCCGCTCCGCGAGCTCCTTGCCGCGCGGCACCTCGAACGGCGCGCCGCTCTCCGCGAGCGTGCGCTTCGCGCGGACGATGCGCTGCGCGATGGTGGGCTCCGGGACCACGAACGCGCGCGCGATCTCCTCGGTCGTGAGGCCGCCGAGGACGCGCAGCGTGAGGGCGACGCGGGCGTCGGGAGAGAGCGCCGGGTGGCACGAGGCGAAGACGAGGCGGAGTAGGTCGTCGCCGACGTCGTCGTCGGCCGCGGCCTCGATCGCCTCCGCCGCGCGCTCCTGGCGGTCCTCGAGCGCGCGCGTGATCTCGCCCTCCTTGCGCCCGACCCGCTTCGCGTGATCGAGCGCGTTGAGGGCGCGGTTCTTCGCCGCCTGCATCAGCCACGCGCCCGGTCGATCGGGGATCCCGCCCTGCGGCCACGTCTCGAGCGCCGCGACGAACGCGTCCTCTGCGAGCTCCTCCGCGCGTCCGACGTCGCCCTTCAGCAAGCGCGCGAGGCCGGCGACGAGCTTCGACCACTCGATGCGGAACACCGCGTCGATGCGCGCGCGAGCCTGCGTCTCCGTCGCGCTCACGGGCGGGGGACCAGCTTGCCGCGCTCGCTCGACGCGACCGGCTCGTTGCCTCCGAAGAGCGTCAGCTCGGCGTCGACCCCGTGGACCACGAAGCGGCCGCCCTTCGGCGCGCCGCTCGTGATCTCGAAGCGCCGCTCCCCGAACACGTTCGAGGTCTCGCGCCCCTCGAGCCGCAGCGCCTCGGTGACGAGCGTGACCTGCTCCCCGTCGATCGTCACCTCCCACCGATCGATCGCCGGCGTGGGCACGTAGCTCGTGTCCGGCAGGTCGTCGTTCGGGAGACGCGGCTGCTCGCTCGCGTCGAACACACGGTCGACGCGCAGGACGCAGAGCGTAGGAGCCGGCGGCGGCGTGCTCGACAGCACGGCGGTCGCGAGCGGGAGCTTCACCCCATGGAGTCTGTCACGATGCGCGGCGAGACGCACGACGACGAGCGAGCGCGCCGACCGCGAGGCCGACCGCGGCGAAGGTCAGCCAGCCGGCGGGCGCGGCGGGACGCTGCGTCGTGCTGCACGCGAACGCGCCGCGGTCTTCGTCGTAGTAGTAGCCGTGACGAGGGTAGTCGTTGCTCTGGTTCGGGGTCTGGTTCCAGCCGCTGTTGACCGGCACGTCGCCGCTCGCGGTGCGGAGCTCGCACGTGCCGATGACGAGGTCGGCCGTCTTGCTCGCGGCGTAGCGGGACTTGAGGTCGAACGACGTGACGTTCGAGTCCGAGACCGCGATGAGCTGCTCCTGGTTCACGATCGCGCGGCGCGGGTTGCCCGCGACGGGGAGGAGCGCCTGCTTCGTGAACGCGTCGCCCTTCCAGTCGACGAGCTGGACGCCGCCGCCCGTCGCGCACGTGCCGTAGCTCGGGTTCGAGTAGGGGATCGTGATGAGCCCGCCGTCGTTGATCTTGAAGGCCTTCTGGAGGCGATCCTGATCCTCGGGCAGGATCGTCTGCTGGATCTGCTCGTTGCGCGTCCAGCCGCCGCCGCCGAAGGAGACGCGGGACAGCATGCGCGGAGTGTCCATGTTCGAGACGTCGAAGAGCGAGACGTTGAGCTGACCCACGCTGTCACGCTCGTCGACGCCGAGGCCGATGAGGCGGTCGCCGCGCGGCTCGAGGTGCACGACGTAGCCCGGCATCTCGAGCTCGCCGCGCTGCTGCGGGTTCATCGGATCGGAGAGGTCGATGATGAAGAGCGGGTCCGTGCGCTCGAAGGTGATCGCGTACGCGCGATCGGCGTCGAAGCGCACTGCCTTGAGGCTCTCCGGACGCGGGAGCTGGAGCCCCACCTTCGCCATCGTCTGCACCGACCGCGCGCTCCACACCTGGAAGGTCTGGACCTGCGGATCGCCGTAGGTCGCGCCGGTCGCGTTGCCGACCTGCGAGATGACGCGGAGCACGTCGTCCTTCTCGCTCATCTGCCAGCGGCTCAGGATCGGGCCCGCCGTCTCGATGTGCGCGCCCTTCTCGAGCTTGCCGCCGGCGTCGCTCACGTCGACGAGGTCGATCGCGCCCGCGCTCCCGGAAGGCCCGCCCACCCAGAGGTGGCCGTTGCCGAAGATGATGCTGCGCTTCACGTCGGGCGTGTTGCCGTAGCTCGTGTTGCCGAACGCGATCTGAGCGACCTCTTTCGCCTCCGTCCCCGCGCTGAGATCGAAGCTCGTGACGACGGTGCTGTTCTTCGACGCGCAGCTCCAGCAGCCCTGGTTCTGGTACGTCACGACGTAGAGCACGTCGCCCGCGAGGCGCGAGTCCGCGATCGTGCCGGGCACCGCGAACGTGCCGACGCGCTGCATGAGGCCGGGATCGCGCACGTCGACGACGAGGATGCCCGCGCTCGAGTTCACCCCCGGCGGCTGGTACGCGACGCCTTCGCTCGACGCGGGGACGATCTGACCGGTCTGCGAGTAGACGCCGTTCATCATCAGCGTGAGGCGGTCGCCGGTCAGGTACATCTCGAACGGCTCGCCGGGGAGGTACGCCTGCCCGAGCATCGTGAGCTGGTTCGGCTTCGACACGTCGATGATCGAGAGCGACCCCGTCTTCGAGAGCGCGTAGAGGCGGCCGTTCTGGATCTGGACGATGTCGGCCTCCGCGATCGCGCGCTGGGCCGCGCCGTCGTCGACGGGCGAGGTCTGCTGCTGGCCCGAGGGCAGGGCGCCGCCGGAGCTGCTGGTGTTTTCGCTGTCGCTGGGCGCGCTCGCTCTCGGACTGCCGGCGTACGTCGAGCCCGACGACGAGTCCTCGCCGCAGGCGACGGCGGCGAGGGCGGTGAGGACGACGGGGGCGAGGCGAAGCGCGAAGGAGCGGCTGACGAGCATGCCGGACCTCATCGCAAGGCGCGATCCACTCTGGAAATCGCGCGATCTCAGGGAAAATGACGCGCGATCGCGCGGCGCGACCTCTGGCGTGGCTGTCGCGCCGCGGGCCCGGATGTCCGGGCCTTTGCCCAAAAGCGGGCGTTCGGGCGATGGTGAGAGGGACATGCGTGCGCGGAGGGTCCTGACGTCGATCGCCTGCCTGACGGCGATCGTCGTGACGTCCGCGTGCCGCCACGAGGAGCTCCCCGGCGCGGCGGAGCCGACGACGGCGGAGTGCCCGACGATCGGGGAGCGCGCCTGCCGCGAGGCGTCCGACTGCGGGCCGAACCTCCACTGCACCGGCGGCCAGTGCTTCGCCAACCAGGCGGGGTGCCCGTGCTCGACCGACGATCAGGGCGACTGCGGGAGCAAGGCGCACTGCACGCGAGGTCAGTGCTACTCGAACGAGGCCGGCGTCCCCTGCACCGAGAACAAGCACTGCGGACCGCGCGCGCACTGCACGGTCGACACCTGCTACGAGAACGCGAGCGGCTCACCCTGCACGGAAGGCTCCGACTGCGGCCCTTCGTCGAAGTGCGTCAGCGGCCGCTGCAACTAGACCGTTCGCCCGCGGAAGGGCATCTTTGAAGGAGTGACGGCCTATCGCTCCGCTTACGAGCACATCGTGGGCCTCCGTCTCGCCGAGACGAAGGAGGTGCGGACCGAGCTCGCCCCGCTCCTCCCCGCGCTCCGCCGCGTCGTGCGCGCCCGGCTCGCGCGCATCGTCGCGGGCTCGATCGGCGTCGCCGGCGCGGCGGCGATGACGTTCAGCGCGGCGTGGACGCACGACGAGTCGCGCAGCCCGGCCCCGACGCTCATGCTGCTCGCGAGCGCGGCCGCGCTCGTGGCGGGCTGGGTCCTCGCGCGCGGCGGGCTCGCGGCCGGCGCGCGCCTCCTCCGCCGCGACACGACCGAGCTCCGGCTGACGGGGCAGCTCGACGCCGACCTCGCGCGCATCGACGCGACCGATCCGCGCGCGGAGCTCCACCGCCTCGAGCGGAGGGCGCAGGGGCTCGAGCTCGCGAGCGTCGGCCTGCCGATCGCGGGCGTGTCGTTCCTCTACCCGCTCTCGTCGCACTGGCTCTTCACGCAGCTCCTCGGCGGAGGCGAGAGCGCGGGGGACTTCTCGCAGTGGATCCGCGTCTCGCTCGCGATCGTCGGGCACGCGCACATCGCGCTCGCGATCTGCGGCTTCCTCTTCGCGAAGCGCCTGCGGAGCCTCACCCTCGAGGGCCTCATCGATCTGAAGATCCACCGCGAGTGGCTGAAGGCCTGGATGATCACGATCGGCATCTCGTGTCTCCCCGGCATCCTGCTCATCCTCGTGCCGCCGATCCTCGTCGCGATCACCGGCATCACGTTCATCCCGGTCCTCTGGTACGTGCTCCACTCCGCGGTCGTCCGCGAGCGGAGCAAGTTCGCGTTCGCGGAGGCCGCGTCGAACGTGCGGGTCGCGGCGAACGTCGACGTCGCCGACGCCTTAGCGGAACAGAAGCAGCGAGAGGCCGACCGATACGACGAGCACGCCGGCGGCGATGCCGACGATGGTGCGGAGCGGGAGCCCCTTGTTGTTGCGGCCCATCGCGTTGGCGATGACGGTCGAGGGCGGTAGGTCCTCGGCGAGGTTGTCGCTGAACGACGCGCGCGAGATCTCGAACGGCCCCGACGAGATCGCGCCCACCGGCGCCGGCTGATCGAAATGCCCGTCTTGTCCCGTCCCCGCGGAGACGCGGGGCCCCAATCCGAAGGGATCGCTCTCCGTCGGCGCCTTCGCGGCCGAGGACGGAGGCGCCTCATCGGCGTCCTTCGCCTCGTCCGCCGGCGCGTCCGGCTCTGCGGGCTCCTTCGATTCGTCCGACATTTACTGCACCCTCAATCGTACCGAATCGCCCCGCGCCGGCCCAAAAACGGACCAAAAATGCGGCTACGCCGACGACGGCGACACGGACCGCGGCACGACGCTGGCGGCGGGGAGCACGTCGAGCGTCCTGTAGGCGTCGAAGGCGTGCGCGAGGAACGGGAGCGCGCCGCCGAGCGCGACGACCGGGTACATCATGAGCGCGCGCTTCTCGCGGAGGGCGCGGAGGTCGAAGCGCTCGCTCGGGGCGGTGTCCGCCATCGACGCGGAGGATAGCCCGGATTACAAGCGCTGCGCCCTGATGGCGCGCTCGACGAAGCACGCGTTCGTGTTCGTGTGGATCACGGTCCTCCTCGACATGGTCGGCCTCGGCCTGATCATCCCGGTCGTGCCCGGCGTGCTGCGCGAGCTCACCGGCACCGATCCCGCGCACGCCGCCGTCTACGGCGGCTGGCTCTTCTTCGCCTACGCGGCGATGCAGTTCTTCTGCGCGCCGGTGGTCGGCGGTCTCTCCGACGCGATCGGCCGCCGGCCGGTGCTCCTCTTCGCGGTGCTCGGCCTCGGCATCGACTACATCCTGACCGCGCTCTCGCCCTCGATCGTCTGGCTCTTCGCGGGCCGCGTCGTGGCGGGCCTCTTCGGCGCGTCGTACACGACCGCGAACGCCTTCGTCGCCGACGTGACGCCGCCCGACGAGCGCGGCAAGGCGTTCGGCCTCCTCGGCGCTGCGTTCGGCGTCGGCTTCGTCGTCGGCCCCGCCATCGGCGGCCTCCTCGGCGACCTCGGCACGCGCGTCCCGTTCTACGTCGCGGCCGCCCTCTCGCTCGCGAACTTCGTCTACGGCCTGGTCTTCCTGCCGGAGACGCACCCGAAGGAGCGGCGCAAGCCGCTGCGGCTCTCGCAGGTGCACCCCTTCGGCGCGATCGCGAACGTCCCCGGCGGCCCCCACGTCCGCGTGCTCGCGATCTCGCTCTTCGTGCTCTTCCTCGGCGGCGCGGTGTACCCCGCGATCTGGTCGTTCTGGACGACGGCGGAGTTCGGCTGGAGCCCGCGCATGATCGGCATCTCGCTCGCGGTCTACGGTATCAGCAACACGATCTGCCAGGCCCTCCTCGTCGGCCTCGCGACGAAGAAGCTCGGCGAGCGCAACGCCTCGCTCCTGGGTCTGGTCCTCAACGTGTTGGCCTACGTCCTGACCGGCCTCGCGACGAAGAGCTGGATGGTGTTCGCCGTCATCATCGTCGCGTCCCCCGCCGGCATCGCGATGCCGGCGATGAACGCGTGGATGTCGAAGCTCACGCCGGACGACGCACAGGGCCGCCTCCAGGGCGTCGTCGGCGCCGCGGAGGGCCTCTCCTCCATCGCCGGCCCTCTCCTCATGACGCAGGTCTTCGGCGCCTACGAGCACACCCTCCCCGGCGCCCCCTTCTTCCTCGCCGCCGCGCTCACCGTCCTCTCCCTCTTCATCGTCCTCCGCGCCGGCCCCCAGCCACGCGAGGCCAACCCATGAGCGAGCCGTGGTACGCTCGATTACGAATGAGCGGTCGCAGGGGGGCGTTGGGTGGTATCGGCGCGGCCCTCTGGATCGGAGCGTGGGCTTGTACCACCTACTCCACGGACGAAGCCCCGGAGCCGCAGCCCGTCGTGCAGGCAGACGCGGCGTCCGCACCGAACCTCCCCGACGCGAGCGCGCCTCGCGACGGCTCGGACGAAACGCCCGCCTTCACGCTGACGCTGTCGTCTCGTTCGCTCGCCCTCTACCGCGGTGGCAGCGTCGTGCTGACCGTCACCGGCGCGCGCACGGGCGGTCATGCGAAGGACGTCGTGCTGAGCGTCGCGGACCTGCCCTTCGGTGTGACCTCCGATGCGCCGACGCTCGCCACCGATCAGAAGACGGCGACGATCGAGCTCGTCGCTTCGGCGGACGCGGCCGTCGCCACCACGAGCGTGCTCGTGCGCGCGGAGAGCGCCGGCGGCGCCATCGAGGCGGCGGTCGCGCTCACGCTCGACGTTCGCGCCGAAGACGACTCCGGCGTTCACAACGCGCTCGACCCGACGTTCGGCGCCGGCGGCGAGCTCGAGGTCGCCCTCGACATCCAGATTCCGTTGAGCGCCACCGTCACGCCCGCGGGGAGGATCGTGGTGGGCGGATGGGACGGCAAGACCCCCATGGTCGCGCGCTTCATGCCCGACGGAACGCGCGACCCGTCGTTCAAGATGGGGCAGACCGCGCTGCTCAGCGCATCGAAGATGCCCATCCCCACCGCGCTGCTGGCGACGGGAGACAAGCTCGTGATCGGCGGCAGCTACGATTGCGCGAGCTCCTGCAAGCACGCCGTCGCGCGGCTCGCGTTGGACGGTGAGGTCGACGGGACGTTCGGCTCGCTCGGCCGGGCGGACCTCTTCACCGGCCCCAACGTCATCACGGCGGGGAACGTGGAGAGCATCGTGGCCTCGCCCACGACCGGACACCTCTTCGTCGGCACCCACTATTTCGGCGGCGCTCCGCCCTACACGGGCGAGCTCGCCGTCACGCACCTCGACGCGAACGGCCAGCAGCAGACGAGCTGGGGCACCTACGGTCGCAAGTACTTTGCGAGCGACTACGTGCCGTCCGTCTCGATGGTGGTGGAGGGCGACGACACCGTGTTCCTGCAGCACCGCGAGAACGTCACGAAGCTGGCGACGGGTGGCTCGTCGACGCGCTCGAACGTGTCGCCGGGTCCCATCGCCGCGTACGGTTCGAACCTCTTCGCCTTCGGCGGCGACACGAAGCGGATGCAGATCGCCGTCCTGGATCCCGCGGGCGTGCGCGATCCACTCCCCAAGAGTGAGGACGGAGGTGCGCTCGTCGTCGAGCAAGGCGTGGAGCTCTCGGTGACGGCCGGCCTCGCGGCGACGAGCGGCCTGTTCGTCGGCGGTACCGCCTCGAAGTCCTCGAGCTTTCAGTCCGCCGCAGCGCTCGCCCGCTTCCACCTCGACGGTGGCGTCGATCAGAGCTTCGGCGATCAGGGGATCTTGTTCTCTCCGTACCGCGCTCCGGTCGTCGTCGGATCCATTCCGCGGCGGACCGAGAGCGGTCCTCTGCTGATCACGACGCTGCCGGGAAATCGACTCCTCACGGTGGGACTGCGCGAGCTCGCGTCGGGAGAGCGAGCCCTCGTCTTCCGCCGCTACCAGCTCTGAAGCGGGGCATCACGCGTGTGGCTCGCCTCACGGACGCTGATCGTGATGTGCCTCGCCGGTTGCGCTGCGCCGCCGGCGGCGCCCGTGCGCGCGCCGCGCGTGGTGGGGGCTCTGCCGGTCGCCTCGACGGAGCTGGGACGCGGTTCCGGAGTCGGGGGCGCCGCTCGATCTTGCGAGGCCGACGCCGCTCGCCGATCCGCGTGCGCGCGGCTGGATCGTGGAGGGCGATCGGCTCGTGCGCGTCGAACCGACGACGGGGACGCGTGTACACGTCACGCAAGATGCGCGCGGCGACGTCTTCGACTGCGAGCTCTCGGCCGGCGGCGACGTCCGGTGCGCGGAGCACGTGCGCGCGATCTGGGGAGGCTCGCGGCTCTGCGTGCACGAAGCCGACGGCTGGCTGAGCTGCGCGCCCTACGCGCCGGGATCGCCGGCTGGCGCTCGCGCGGATCGGGCAATTCCCCGCGGGCGTGCGGGTGCACGCCGGCATCGAGCTCGGTTGCGCCGAGAGCCCCGCGGCGCCCGTCGCGTGCTGGCGCTGGGATCAACAGTGGCGCGCGTCCGCGCACGACGGGCGCACGCTCGTGCGTGAGTCGCTCCGCCCGCCGGTCGCGACGGCGATCGACGGCCCCGTCGCGCTCTCGGTCGCGGCCCATCACGCGTGCGCGCTGCTCCGCGATCGGCGCATCGTGTGCTGGGGGCGCGTGTTCCGCTCGGACGCGCCGCCGCCGCTCGTCGAGCTGCCGGAGCTCTCGGCCGCCACGCGCATCGGCGCCGGCATCGATCACGCGTGCGCGGTGCAGGGCGCGAAGGTGTGGTGCTGGGGCGCGAACGACGTGGGGCAGATCGGCCTCGCCGGCGCCGCGTTCGTCGAACGCCCCCGCGACGTCGACGGCGTCTCCGACGTCGTCGACGTCGCGCTCGGTAGTCGCCGCCACAAATCGAGCACCGAGCTCGCGGACGGCGCCGCGCGCTGCTTCGGCGAGGCACGCCGCCCGACGGTGGAGCGCCAAGAGGGCGTCGCCGAGATCGCCCTCGGCGGCTCGTTCGCGTGCGTGAGGTGCGAAGGTCGACCGCCCGTGTGTTGGGGCAGCGTCCGCGGCTCGTTCGAGACGGAGCCGATCGAAGCGTCCCTCGCGATCGAGTGAGCGTACGATCGCGGCGCCGGGTGGAGGGCAGGTCATGAGCGTCATCGACATTCGATGTCCGTCGTGTGGGAGAAGCGTGCCGGCGGCCGACATCAACATCGCCGCCCTCGCGGCCAAGTGCTCGGGCTGCCAGAGCGCGTTCACGTTCGCGCCGCCGTCGCGCGTCCGCGCGGTGCCGCCGATGCCCGCGAACGTCACCGTGACCGGAACGCCGACGCTGCGCGCGATCGTCTCCGACTACCGCTCGTACGCGAGCGCGGTCCCGCCGCTCACGATTCGCTACCGGCAATTCAGCATCGCCGGCGTCGTGTTCAACACGATCTTCGTCGTCCTATGGTTCGGGGTCCTCTCGCAGGCCTATCTGAGCTTCCGCGGCCAGCCTCTCTGGATCTACTTCCTCCCGATCTTTCACGTGCTGGCCGGTCTGGTCGTCGTCAAGCAGATCCTCGAGGCGCTCTTCAACGCGGACGTGTTCGACATGACCGGCGAGCGGCTCGTCGCCACGCGGGGCCCGATCCGCTGGCCCTGGCAGCGCGGCCGGGTCGAGCTCCCGGTCGCCGAGCTCCGCCAGCTCTCGGTGCTCGAGAAGGTCGGCACGAGGAACCGCACCTCCTACGGCGTCATCGCGCACCTCAAGAACGGCACGACCGTCGCGCTGGTCGACGACCTCCCCCACCAGGAGGTCGCCACCTTCATCGAACGCTCCATCGAGGAGCAACTCGGCCTCCCCGACGAGCCCTGGCTCAACCAGAGCGTGTGATGGCGTGCAGCAACTGACGCTGGAGCGACGTGGGCATGGCGCGGCAGACCTTGCGGGGACGGGACTGAGCGCGGGGGGTTGGGGGATGGACGCGGTGGGGGAGGGGGGGACCGCGGTGCGGCCGTGAGGCGTAGCGAGCGGCAGTGCCTCGCGACGCCGCATACCGAAGGCGTAGCGAAAGGCAGGACCGTCGTGCGCGCCAAAAAAATGATCGAGAGTGTGTCGATCCTTGCTTGGCTCGTTGGTCGTCTTGGCAGAAGGAGGCATTCGCCATGAAGTTCATGATCATCGTTCCCGCCAACAACGAGTCCGAGGCCGGCGCGCTCCCCACCACGGAGGAGCTCGAGGCGATGGGGAAGTTCAACGAAGAGCTCGTGAAGGCCGGCGTCATGCTCGCCGGGGAAGGGCTGCACCCGTCCTCGAAGGGGGCGCGCATCACCTTCGGGAAGGGCGGGAAGTCGTCCGTGAAAGACGGGCCCTTCACCGAGTCGAAAGAGCTCGTCGCCGGGTTCTGGATCCTCCAGGTGAAATCGAAGGAGGAGTGCATCGCGTGGATGAGCCGCGCGCCGTTCGGAGAGGGCGCCACGCTCGAGATCCGACAGGTCCACGAGGCCGAGGACTTCGCGCCCGTCGACCCCGACGGCAAGATCCGTGACCACGAGGAGCAGCTCCGCCGCGAGATCGAGAAGCAGCAGCAGCGCTGAGCGCGGTGCGCTAGGCTCGCGGCCGCCATGCCCGAGTTCATCTTCACCATGCAGGCGGTGACGAAGGTCCACCCGCCCGACAAGCGTGTCCTCGAGAACATCCATCTCGCCTTCTATCCGGGCGCGAAGATCGGCGTGATCGGCGCGAACGGGTCGGGCAAGAGCTCGCTCCTCCGCATCATGGCCGGCGTCGACAAGACGTTCGGCGGAGAAGCGAAGCCGCACCCGGGGACCCGCATCGGTTACTTCGCGCAAGAGCCCGAGCTCGGGAGCGCGAAGACGGTCTGGGAGGCCGTGAGCGAGGGCGTGAAGGAGACGCAGGACCTCATCACGCGCTTCGAGGAGATCTCCACGAAGCTCGGCGAGCCGATGGACGACGACGCGATGTCGAAGCTGCTCGAAGAGCAGGGGCAGCTGCAGGACAAGCTCGACGCCGCCGACGCGTGGAACCTCGATCGCCACGTGTCACTCGCGATGGAGGCGCTCAACGTGCCACCCAAGGACGCCGAGATCAAACACCTCTCCGGCGGCGAGAAGCGGCGCGTCGCGCTGTGTCGCTTGCTGCTCTCGCGGCCCGACATGCTGCTGCTCGACGAGCCGACCAACCACCTCGACGCCGAGTCGGTCGCGTGGCTCGAGCGCTTCTTGCACGAGTACACCGGGACGGTGGTGGCGGTCACGCACGACCGCTACTTCCTCGACAACGTCGCGGGGTGGATCCTCGAGCTCGATCACGGCAAGGGGTACCCGTTCGAGGGCAACTACTCGGGGTGGTTGGAGCAGAAGTCGGCGCGGCTCGCGCAGCAGGAGAAGCAGGAGTCCGCGCGGCAGCGGAAGCTGAAGCAGGAGCTCGAGTGGGTGCGGGCCTCGCCGCGCGCGCGGCAGGCGAAGAGCAAGGCGCGCCTCGCCGCGTACGACCAGCTCCTCGCGGAGTCGACGTCGAAGCAGATCAGCGAGACCGAGATCACGCTGCCGCCGGGGCCGCGCCTCGGCGACACCGTCATCGTCGCGGAGCACCTCAAGAAGGGCTTCGGCGATCGCCTGCTCGTCGACGACCTCTCCTTCATCCTGCCGCGCGCCGGGATCGTCGGCGTGATCGGGCCGAACGGCGCCGGCAAGACGACGCTCTTCAAGATGCTCGTCGACCAGGAGAAGCCGGACGCGGGGACGCTCAAGGTCGGGGAGACGGTGAAGGTCTCGTACGTCGATCAGTCGCGCGACGCGCTCCAGGGCGACAAGTCGGTGTGGGAGGTGATCTCCGGCGGCAACCCGACGGTGGAGCTCGGCAAGCGCGAGGTGAACTCGCGCGCGTATTGCTCGTGGTTCAACTTCAAGGGGTCCGACCAGCAGAAGAAGGTGAAGGACCTCTCCGGCGGGGAGCGGAACCGCGTGCATCTTGCACGTTTGTTGAAGGAGGGCGGGAACCTCATCCTCCTCGACGAGCCGACGAACGACCTCGACGTCGAGACGCTCCAGGCGCTCGAGAGCGCGCTGCTCGGGTTCCCCGGCTGCGTCGTCGTCGTCAGCCACGATCGCTGGTTCCTCGATCGCATCGCGACGCACATGCTCGCGTTCGAGGGGGACGGGAAGGTCACGTTCTTCGACGGCAACTACCAGGCGTACGAAGAAGACCGCCAGAAGCGCCTCGGCACGACGTCGGAGAAGGGGCCGAAGGGGAAGTTCAAGAAGCTCGGAGCGATGTAGGGGCGAGACATGGCGCACACGATCGAAGAGGCGAAGTCGGGACGCGCGGGCTGCCGGACGTGCCGGAAGCCGATCGCGAAGGGGGAGCTGCGCTTCGGCGAGGAGACCGAGAACGCGTTCGGCGACGCGGGGGACACCACCTTCCGGTGGCATCACCTCGCGTGCGCGGCCGGGTCGAAGTCGGACGAGCTCCGCGCGACGCTGCCGGCGTTCGAGGTGGCCGTGCCCGCGGAGCAGCGTGCGGAGCTGGAGAAGCTCATGGCGGAGGCGGACGCGAAGAAGCCGCCGCCGTTCCCGCACGCCGACAAGGCGCCCACCGGGCGCGCGCGGTGCCAGGCCTGTCAGGAGAACATCGCGAAGGGGGAGCTCCGCGTCGCGTTCGAGCGCGAGATCGAGCGCGGGATGACGATGCAGAAGGGCGCGGGGTACCTGCATCCGAAGTGCGCCGCGGCGTTCATGGAAGAGAAGGGGACGAGCCACGAGGAGCTCACGGAGGGGATCCGCAAGAACACGCGCGATCTCTCGGACGCGGAGCTCGATCGGCTCTTCGCCGAGGTCTGAGCTCCTAGCTCCTCGCGAAAAAAAAAACGGGGCGGGTTTACAGTCCGGGCCGGTGCTTGCGTCCATGGGATCATGATTCGACGGACCTCGTTCTTCTGCGTGCTCGTCGCCGCCGCCGGCATCTATGCCTGTGACTCGCTGACCGATCCGAGCCAGTCGCGGACGCCGGACGACGCGGTGACGAGCAGCGTCTCGGGCGCGCTCGTCGGCTCTGTTCCCGCGAACACGCGCGTCGCGCTGGTGTGGCGGAGCGCGCAGGGCGGTGTCCTCGCGCGGGGCGCGGACGTCGCGATCGTGGACGGGCGCTTCACGATGGAGCTCGGGGCGCTGCCGGACGCCTACTTCGCGCCTCTTGGCGCGATCGAGGCTACCGTGGACGCGAGCGTCAGCGAGAGCGTCGACTCCGGCGGGCCGATCGACGCCTCCGTCGGTACGCGATCCCTTCGTCCGCGCGCGGACGTCGGCGGCGCGATCGTCAACGAGAGGCTCGAGTCCGCGCACGGCGGCTTCGTCGCGTACGTGGACACGAACGGAAACGGCCAGCTCGACTTCGATCCGGCCACCGGCGAGACGACGGACCAGATCCTCGGCGGCAATCAGGAGCTCATGCTCGTCTTCCTCCGCAAGGGCGGCGCGCTCGACTACGAGCGGCTCCGCGATCGCACCGGCATGCTCCCGCGTGCAGGATACAACCTTCGCTGGAGCTGGGAGTCACGCTGGCTCCCGCTCGACAGCGTCGAGCTCCGGCTCGGGAGCGAGCCGCCGCTTCCTTACGAGGTCTGCGGTGGTCTCCCGCTCGGCAGCGCGGGTTACGAGTCGCTTTGTCAGGCGGGCTCGGTTCCAGACGGCTGGCCGATTCCGGACAGTGGGGTCTACGACGTGGGCGACGCGAACATCGGCGTCAGCGTCGACTCCGGCTACTACCCGTCGGTCCCCGACGCCTCGGTTGGCGACTACGACGCCAGCTTCGACATCCCCGACGCCGGCTAAGTGACGGGGCGCGGTCTCTCCGCGGACGAGGTGAGCCAGGTGTATCACCGCTACGGCGCGCTCCTCGAGCGGCGCTCGCGCCTGCTCATGCGCGACGTGTCGCTCGGCGAGGACGCGGTGCAGGAGCTGCTCGCGTCGCTCTTGCGCCGTGGAGAGACCTTTCGCGCGGCGGAGTCGCCGTATCGCTGGCTCTGTCGCGCGGTGGACCGGACCTGCCTCGACCTGCTCCGCCGCGGACGGCGCGTGCGCGAGGCGGTCCCGCTCGACGCGCTCGATCCGATCGGGCCCGCCCCCGGCGTCGACGCGGAGGCGCGCGTCGCGGCACTGCAGGAGCTCGCGCAGCTCGGGCCGGAAGAGCAGGCGCTCGCGATCATGTTGTTCGTCGACGGGATGACGCAGGGCGAGGCGGCGACGGAGCTCGGCGTCTCGCGCGTCACGGTGAACAAGCGGGCTCAGGGGATCCGCGCGCGGCTCGGCCTCTCGCCCTCGCCTTCGTCCTCGTCCTCGCCCTCGTCCTCGCCTTCGTCCGAAGAGGAGACATGACGATCCATCCGAACAGCCTCGACCTCGAAGCCTTCGCCGTCGGAGAGACGAGCGCGCGCGTCGAGGAGCACCTCGGCGCGTGCGACGCATGCCGCACGTTCGTCGAGCGGCTCGGCGCGGCGAAGCCTGCCGCGCCGCGCGCTCCGCGCTCCTCGGGCGTGCGAAGGGTCGCCGGTGTCGTCGTGCCGCTCGCCGCCGCCGCGCTCTTCTTCTTCGTCCTCCGCCGGCCCGCGCCGCCGGAGACCGCGCCGGCGCCGGCGCCCTCGATCGCGAACGAGGCGCGCGAGCCGGGCACCACGTTCAAGGGTGGGATCCAGGTCGCGGTGATCCGCGAGCGCGGCGGCGAGCAGCGGCGCTTCGTCGAGGCGGCGGGGATCCGGCCGGACGATCGGCTGCGCGTGGAGATCGCGATCGATCGCGAGCAGGTCCTCGTCGCGGGCGTGCTCGGGGACGACGGGAGCTGGCTCGAGCTGATGGGCGCCGCGACGAAGTCGACGGGGACCCACTTCTCCGAGCGGTCCGCGCGCGTCGACGCGACGCCGCTCCGCGGGATCGTCCTCGTGGGCTCTCCGGAGGCGGTCGCGCTCGCGCGCACGACGCGGCGCTTCGACGACGTCCGCACCGTGCGGCTAGACTGGCAGGCGCCGTGATCGTCCGCGTCGTCGTCGGCCTCCTCGTCTTCCTCTTCGCGCCGCTCGCGTATGCGGAGCCGGTGCGCATCCTCATCGCGGCGGGGAACAAACAAGGGCTGCCCGCCGAGCGGCCGCTGAAGTTCGCGGACGCGGACGCGAAGCACGTCCGCGACGTCCTCGTCTCGCTCGGCGGCGTGAGGAGCGAGCACGCGTTCTACCTCGCGGAGCCGACGCGCGCGACGCTCTTCTCCGCCGTCGATCGCGCGAGGGTCGAGGCGCAGCGCCACCGCAGCGACGAGGTCACGCTCCTCTTCTATTTCAGCGGCCACGGCGATCGCGAGGCGCTCCACCTCGCCGGCGATCGCGTCCTCGTGACGGAGCTCTCGCAGAAGCTCGGCGAGGTCCCGGCCGCGCTGCGGATCGCGGTGACCGACGCGTGCCGCGCGACGCGGGAGAAGGGCTTCGCCGCCGACGAGCCGTTCGCGATCTCGCCCGCGGTGCTGCCGCAAGCGACGGGGCAGGTCTGGCTCCACGCGTCGAGCGACGGCGAGGCGGCGCAGGAGTCCGACGAGCTACAGGGCGCCATCTTCACGCACGCGTGGCTGAGCGGGCTCCGCGGCGCGGCGGACGCGAACGGCGACGCGCGCGTCACGCTCGACGAGAGCTTCGCCTTCGCGCACTCGCAGACGCTCATCCGCTCCTCGAAGAGCAGCGGCGTCACGCAGAAGCCGGAGGCCGTGATCCAGCTCCGCGAGGCCGCGCCCGTCGTCATCACGCAGACGACGGCGCGCATGTCGACGCTCTCGCTCCCGCAGGCGCGCGACGCACATTTCCTCGTCTACTCCGCGGCCGCGAAGAGCGTGCTCTCCGAGCTGTGGGGCTCGCCCGAGCGGCGCCTGGCGATCAAGGTGCCGCCCGGTCGCTACGTCGTGCAGCGGCGGATCGCCGGCGCCGGCGCGGTCGCGACGATCGCCCTCGCGGAGGGAGAGGAGCGAAGGCTCGAGGCGCAGGACTTCTCCGTCAGCCCGCTCGAAGCGCTCGCGCGGAAGGGCGACTTCGTGGAGGTGGGGCCGCGCGATCGGCCAGGGCCTCACGAGCTCGCGGTGGGATGGGACGCCGGCGGCGACAGTCGAACCGGCTTCTCGCACGGACCGCGCGCCGGCTACGCGTACGCGTGGTCGCGCTTCGCGCTTTCCATCGGCGGCGCGCTCGCGTTCGCGGACCGCACGGTGGCGACGCCGAACGAGACGGAGAGCGAGGCGCTGACGAGCGGCTTCGGCCGCGCGGGCTTCGAGGCGCGCTTCCCGCTCGGCGCGCGTCTCGTGCTCCGCGCCGGCAGCGGCGCGCGCGCGGGCGTCGTCTCGCAGCGGCTCGCGGGGGAGACGAAGAACGCCTTCGCGATCGGCCCCGAGGTCATGGCGGCGGCGCGGATGGGGCTCGGCCGCTCCTTCTTCGTCGACGCGGGCGCGACCGGCGGCCTCGTCTTCGTGAGCGAGGCGCAGTCGCTGCGCGGGATCTTCGGCCTCAGCGGGACGCTGGCGCTCGGCACGACGCTCGGACGCTGACGCCGGCGTCAAGCGGTGGCGAGAGGATCCCGATACACTTCGTCGAGCGGCAACGAGACGTCGAGCGAGAGGAGCGTGACGGTGCCGTGCTCGCGAACGACGTGCGTGGACCACGTCTCAGCCTCGCGCCGCACGATCGCGATCTCCTGTTTGTCGTGGGCCACGAGGACGATCTCCTCGAGCGAGAGGATCGTCTTGTAGTGCTCGAGCTTCGCGCCGCGGTCATACTCGTCGGTCGAAGGGCTGAGCACCTCCACCACGACGCGTGGGTTGAGGGCCGTATGCCGCCTCGGATCGTCGGAATCGAGCTCCACCCGTCCGCATATGACGGTGACGTCGGCGTAGGTGCCGAGCCCCGTCGCCTTCGAGCGAACGCGCAGATCGGGGCTGTAGACGGCGTACGGCTTGCCGCGCAGAGCGGCGGTCAGGAGCGTCGTCACGTTCGCCGTGACGCGCGCGTGATCGGGCGAGCCGCCAGACATCGCCCAGACCTGGCCATCGAGGAACTCGAGCTTCACCCGCGAGTCCTCGACGAGATCGACGTACTCGGCGAAGGAGAAGCGGTGGTGGGCCGCGTTGACCATGCGTTCAACGTACCATGGTGGAGGCCTCGTAGTAGGCTGGCGCGCGGATGATTGGAACGGCGATCGAGGTCTACCGCGCGACGCGGAAGAAGCACGACCTCCTGTTCAACCTGTACCTGATGCGTCCGATCGCGGCGCTCGTCGTCGTCGTGTTCGGCAAGACGCCGATCACGCCGAACCAGGTCACGCTCCTCAACCTCGCGATCTTCATCGTCGCGGCGGCTCTCTTCATCGCGCTGCCCACCTTCACGGGTGGACTCATCGCGGTGCTGGTCCTCGAGGTCTCGTATTGCCTCGACTGCGTCGACGGCATGCTCGCGCGGCACAAGAAGATCGCGTCGAAGGAGGGGCACCTCTTCGATTTCTTCACCGACGAGATGAAGGCGATCCTGCTCGCGGCGTCGATCCCGATCCGGTTGTGGCGGAGCGGCGGGTACGCGCCGGGGCTGCGCTTCCCGCCGCCGGTCTGGGAGCCGGACGATGCGCGCTTCCTCTTCGCGGCGATCGCCGGCGCGGTGATCGTCGCGTCGGCCACGTCGTTCACGAACTTCTGGCGCCGCCCCGAGCTCACGGGCAAGGCGACGACGGTCGAGGCGCACTACGAGACGGTGGAGCAGGTGAAGCCGAAGTCCCTCGTCGGCAAGGTCGCGAGCCTCGTCGGGACGTTCCTGCGCTTCTTGAACCACTACCCGAGCCACCTCTGGATCTTCGCGCTGGCGGGGAGGCTCGACGTGTTCTTTTGGATGTATATTGCATTGAATGGAGCCTACCTCGGGTTGGGCTGGCTCAAGATCGTGCGCCGCTTCGGGCGCGGCTGAGCCGAAACGATCGGCGAGGCGGGCGTCTGTCGCGGCTGACGCCGTGCTAGATTACGAAAGATGGCTGCGATCGACATGCTCGCGGGCATCCTCAACCTGCCCGTCGAAGAACGCGCCAAGCTCGCTCTCGAGCTGCTGCGTAGTCTCGATGGCGAGCCCGAATCGGGGGTCGCCGAGGCCTGGGACGAAGAGATCGAGCGTCGCGGAGCAGAGGTTGATGCCGGAACGGCCGACACGATGACGTTGGAGCAATATCGCGCGCACGTTCGGCTCCGGCGCGCTGCTCGCTCTCGTGCATGAAGCTCAGGACGAGATCGACAAGGTCCTGTCTTACATCTCCCGTTTTCCCGAGACGCCACCTCGGTGGCGCGGGCGGCCCGACCGTCACGTGGCTCACTTCGACCGGTTCCCGTTCGTGATGCCGTACCAGATCGTGGGCGACGAGATCATCGTCCTTGCTGACTAGTTCTATTTGTCGACGTCGCGGACGCAAGCGGCGTCAGGGATCGTGCATCGGGATCGGCGATTGGTAGTCGATGCTCGCGGTGCATGTCTGCGCGTCGAGGGAGAGGCAGAACTGCTCGCGGAGGTGGCCCTCCGCGGTGGAGGCGAGGCGGACGCGGAGGACGAGCGTCTTGCCGTCGGGGAGGATCGCGATGTCGCGGAGGCTGCGGCCGAGATCGAAGGACGCGCGGGCGGCGAGGTCGATCGCGAAGAGGTCGCCGCCGCGGCCGTTACGGCGGAGCGTGTAGACGCGGGCGCCGTCGCCCTGTTGGACGAAGCGGTCGAGGGTGGCGGCGGGGCCCTGGAACGGCGTGTACGTGTGCGTCGCGAGCGTGAAGACGCCGAAGAGGCTGCCGCTCGGATCGCCGAACGCGCCGGCCTTCACCTCCGCCTTGAGGCCGGTCGCGTCGAGCGTGAGCGTCGCGGTCGCGCTCGCCTCGCTGCGGACGACCGAGACCGACGCGTCGACGAGGAGCGATTTGCCGTCCTTGCTCGGGGCGAAGCGCGGGAGCGTGTCGCCGATCGGGTGGAGATCGAACGCGAGCGTCGTCGGATCGATCGTCATCAGGTGGTACTGCGCCGCGTCGGCGGGCGGGATCTGGCTCTTGTCGTCGAACATCGCCGCGTCGAGGCGCTTCATGTCGAGGTACGCGACCGCGCGGCCGTCGCCGACGAGCGCGACGGGGCCGAAGCCGGGGAGGTTCTTGCGGAAGGAGAGCGTCTTCTTCGCGGGGTCGATGTCGATGACGCTGACGGGGTCGGGGTTCGACCAGCCCTGCGCGCGCGCCTGCGCGTCGGCCGTGCAGAACGTCGGCGAGAGGAGCGCGCGCGTGCCACCGTTCACGATCGCGACCGGCGCGGCGCAGTTGGGGACGTCGATCGTCGTGCTCGCGGAGCCGTCGAGCGGGACGAGCGAGACCGGCGTGTGCGGGCCGCCGTCGCGCCACTCGGTGTCGCCGACCACGAGCGCATGCGCGCCGCCGGGGAGCACCTCGAGGTCGTTCATGCCGGGGCCGCTCGCCGCCCCTCCGCGCACGTCGCCGGTCGCGGCGTCGAGGAAGAGCACGCGCGTGCGGTCGGCGAGGAGGATGGTGGTGTCGTCGTCCGAGAGGCGCGCGAGGAGCATGCTCGCGTCGGCGGCGACGATGGGGGTGCTGCGCCACAGCTCCCTCGTCGTCGCGAGGTCGAGCGCGACGACGCCGGCGCGGCTCGGGAGGACGACGTAGACGACGTCCTTGCTTTTCGCGAAGAGGAAGCGCTCCGCCGCGAGGTCGAGCTCGACGAGGCTCCGGCTCTTCACGTCGACGATGAGCGTCGTCGTGTTTCGACGCGCGACGATGTAGTCGCCCGTCGGCGAGACCGCCATCGCGCCGGTCTCGAGCCGCTCGCTGTCACCGTCGCCGCTCGATCGATCGTTCGCGTTGGCGCCGCCCTGCTCCCCCGAACCGTCGAGGTCGTCCCCCACACCGTTGCAAGCTGCAATCATCGCCGCCATCGCCAAGCCGAGGATTCTCTTCATGGAAAGGAGAGACGACGGAGGCGACGCATCGTTCGTCACCCGTTCGGGTGATCGACCCATGACAATTCGGTCCCGTTGGTTACGGCCGACACTGGGTCAAGCGCTCCGCGTGCGTCACGAGCGCGCGTGCGCTCATCTTGCCTTTGTAGACGTAGAGCGAGGCGGGCGCGTCTTCGCCGAGGGCCTCTGCGCTGACGCGGAGGCGGGAGCTGACCGCGAAGACGACGCGCGCGCCGAGGGCGCCCGACTCCGCGAGCTCGATGCGCTTCCACACCGCGTCGCGGCTCCAGTAGCCGAGCACCTCGACGTAGACGACGTCCTTCGAGCCCTTCTTCGTCAGCTCGAGGTCCGGGATGCACACCCCGCGGCCGGGTACGTCGAGGATCGCGGTCGCCGGCTTCGCGCGCCACGCGCCCTTCTGCGTCGCGATCGCGGCGACGAGCTCGCGGACCTCGTCGCTGAGGTGTGGCTCGGCGTCGGCCGACGCGCCCTCGTTCGTCGACGCGAGGCGGAACACGAGCGGATCGCGCTGCTTGCCCCAGCGGATGTCGGCCGTGAGCGACCAGCGCTCGAGCGGACGGAGCGCGCCGAGGACGAGCGCGAGACGAAGTCCGTACTTCGTGACCGCGTCGAACATCGAATACGGGCCGTCGATCGTGATCGTCCAGCCGTCGCCGGTGCGCTCCGCAGAGAAGAGGAGCTGATGGAACTTGAGCTTCGCGAAGAACGCGCGGACGAGGCCGGCCGACGAAGAGGAGAGCTCGCACGTGACGCGGACCGCGGTGAGCAGCACCGCCTGCGCTTGCCCGAGCTCCCACGACTCCACGAGCGCCGCCGGCGTGACGGCGGGCGGCGCTTGCAGCACGTGCTCGCTCTTGAGGTCGGAGAAGAGCGCGCGCTCGACGTGGACCGGATCGCCGGCCGCCGCGACGAGCGCGGCGCGATCGAAGGTGCCCTCCTTCCGCGCCTTCGCGGCGGCGAGGAAGAGCGTGCGCCGGAGCGCGATGGGATCCGCCTCCGAGGAGGCCTCGAAGGTGCACGCGTCGGCGGCGAGCTTCTTGAGGCCCGCGGCGAGCTTCGGGCGGCGCGCCTCCGCGGTCGCGGCGCCCCACGCGTCTTCGACCTCGTCGCGACGGCGGCCGACGAGGGCGTGCGCGTCGTCGAGGAGCGCGGTCGCGATCGCGATCGCCTCCGCGCGGCCCTCCGCGTCGAGCGGGCGGAGGAGGAGCTCGCCGTCCTTGCGCCGCGCGTCGACGAGGTCAGCGGTAAGCATCGTGCTCGCGCCTCCGGTCGCTCGTGAACGTCTCCGTCGTCTGCTTCGTCACGACCTCGTAGAGGAGCGCGCGCTTGCCCTCGCGCTGGCGGAGGATGCGGCCGAGGCGCTGCACGTGCTCGCGCACGGAGCCGGAGCCGGAGAGGACGACCGCGACGTTTGCCTCCGGGACGTCGACGCCTTCGTTGAGGACCTTCGACGTCGCGATCGCGGTGTAGTCGCCGGCGGCGAAGGCGGCGAGGATCTCGCTCCGCTCCGTCACCTTGGTCTGGTGCGTGATGACGGGGACGAGGAAGCGGCGCGCGATGAGGTGCGCGGTGGCGTTGTCCTGCGTGAAGATGAGCGTGCGATCGCTCCGGTGTTGATCGAGGAGGTGCTCGAGCCACACGAGCTTCGCGGTCGCGGCGAAGGCGAGCTCGCGCTGGCGGCGGTAGGCCTTCATCGCGCGGCGGCCCTCCGCGCTGCGCGCGCTCCGCATCACGAACTCGCCGAAGCCGCGCGGCGACGACATCGAGATGTGGTTCATGCCGACGAAGTCGCGGTAGATCTTCCGCTCCGCGTCGTGCTCCGCCCGCTCCTCCGGCGTGAGGTCGACCTCGACGCGCTCCGTCTCGTATTCGGCGAGGTACTCGCCCGCGAGCTCGCCGATCGCGCGGTGGTAGACGACGGGGCCGACGAGGCGATCGAGCGCGGCCTCCAGCCCGTCGGCGCGCTCCGGCGTCGCGGTGAGGCCGAGGCGGAAGGGCGCGAGCGACAGCTTCGCGGCGAGGGCGTAGCTCGCGCTCGGGAGGTGGTGGACCTCGTCGAAGACGAGGAGGCCGAAGCGCGCGCCGAGGTGCTCCATGTGGAGGTGCGCCGAGTCGTAGGTCGTCACCGTGATCGGGTGGACGACGTGATCGCCGCCGCCGACGACGCCGACCGGCACGCCGAACGTCGCGCGGAGCACGTCGTACCACTGCCGCACGAGCTCCAGCGTCGGCGCGACGACGAGCGTGCTGCGCTTCCGGTCGTCGATCGCCATCGTCGCGACCTGCGTCTTGCCCGCGCCGGTGGGGAGCACGACGACGCCGCGGCCTTGCGCCTTCTTCCACGCCGCGAGCGCCTCGCTCTGGTACGGCCGCGGCTCGCGGTGCACGAGCGCGCCCGCCACTTCGCCGTACTTGCGCGCTTCGTCGACGTACTCGATGCCGGCGCGGCGGAGCGCGAGGACCGTCGGCGCGTACGCCATCGCCGGCGCGCGATGGCACGCCGCGCGCGCGTCCCACGCGAGCATGCTCGGGAGACGGTCGTCGTCCTTCGCCGCTCCGAGGAGGGCGAGGGTTCCGTTCTCGAACCGAAGAGTGACAGGCGCGCTCAGGCGTGCTCAGACGACGAAGTCGAGGAGCTGGACGCGCGTGGTGTAGTCGTCGAGCTTCGTCTTGTACTCGTCGATCGGCGTGTCGAGCTTCACGACCACGCCGTTGTCCGCCTCGCGGAGGACGGAGCCGCTGAGGAGGATCTCGTCGGTCGGGACGACGAGGACGCCGGTCCAGAACTGCGGGTCCTGCGTCATCTCCGCGGCCTTGCCCTCGACCTTCACGTAGCCCTCGGAGAGCTCGAGGACGGGGACCGTCTTGCCGTCGTCGAGGCGGACGTGGGCGGGGTAGAGCTTCGTCGGCGAGACGCGGTAGTTCGCGCGGCGGTTGTTGTTGATGAGCTGATCGAGCGTGTCGTAGAGCGGCTTCGAGAGCTCCGTCTCCTCCGCCTCCTCGATCTGCTCGCGCATCTTCTTCATCGCCTTCTGCGTGCGGACGAGGTTCGTGCGCATGTCGTCGAGGCGCGAGCGGTCGCGGCGGATCTTGTCGCTCACGATGCCGAGGAGGTTCCGGTAGAACTGGAGCCCGAGGTCCGGGTTCTTGTCGAAGAACCCGAGGAGGTCGCCGACGCCGACGGAGAGGACCTCGACGTCGCTCGTCGCGGTCGCGGTCGTGCTGCGCGGGAGGCCGGTGAGGGCGCCGAGCTCGCCGAGGGGCGCGAGGTTCCGGAGCGTGAGGCGCGTGCCCGCCGCGGCGGAGGGCGTGCCGTTCGAGACGTTCTCCTCGATGACGACCTCGCCCTTCGTGAGGATCTCGAACTTCGTCGCGATCTCTCCCGCGGCGAAGAGGACGGCGCCGTTCGGATGCTTCACGACGCGGAAAGCGTCGACGAGCTGACCGAGGCGGTCCTCGGGGATCGTGTGGAAGAGCGGCAACGAGCGGAGGTCTTGAACGATCGTCACGAGGCCTCGTTAGCGTCGATCCGGCCGCGCCACAAGCCGTCCGAAAGCTGGTAGTTGTCCCACATGCGCCGCCTCGTCTGGCTCGTCGCCGCCCTGGGCCTCCTGCTCGCGCGGCCGGCCTCCGCGAACGGGCGATTTCCGGCGTCGAATGCGGTGGTCTTCGACCCGCACGACGCGAAGACGATCTACGTCCGCGTCACGTTCGGCCTCCTCGTGACGCACGACGCCGGGCAGACCTGGCGCTGGGTCTGCGAGCGCGCGATCGGTTTCAGCGGCATCGAGGACCCCACCTACGTCGTGACGCCGAAGGGCACCCTCGTCGGCGGGACCTTCTCGGGCATCAGCGTCTCGCGCGACGGCGGCTGCAGCTGGTCGTTCTCCGGCGGCGCGGGCACGCACCTCGTCTCGGACCTCGCGATGCGGCCCGAGGGCTCGATCGTCGGCATCACGTCGACGTACAAGAAGGCCGGCCCCGAGGGCTCGCTCTACGAGAACAAGGTCCTCGTCTCGAAGGACGACGCGACGACGTTCACCGTGAGCGGCGGCGCGATCGATCCGACGTTGCTCCTCGAGAGCATCGAGATCGCGGACTCGGATCCGCAGCGCCTCTACATCTCCGCGGTGCGGGGCGAGGGCGACAAGCGGACCTTCGCGTTCCTTGCATCCTACAACGAAGGCCTCTCCTGGGTGGAGCGGAAGCTCGACATCCAGGCCGGAGAGACGGGCCCGTTCATCGCGATCGTCGATCCGAAGAACGCGGATCGCGTCTACGTCCGGACCGCCGGCACGCCCGAGGCGAAGACGCGCCTCCTCGTCACGGACGACGCGGGCAAGACCTGGAGGAAGGTGCTCGACTCCGCGACCCCGCTCCTCGGCTTCGCGATCGCGGCGGACGGGAGCAAGGTCTGGGTCGGCAACAAGGAGGGCGTCTCGTACGCGCCGACCGACACGTTCACCTTCACGAAGGGCTTCGCGGTCGAGAGCCAGTGCCTCGGCGCGGCGGGGGCAACCCTCTGGTCGTGCTCGAGCGAGCGCGGCGGCTACTTCGTCGGGTCGTCGAAGAACGGCGGCCGCAGCTTCGAGGCGCGCGTGCACCTCGAGGAGATCAAGGGGCCGCTCGAGTGTCCGGCCGAGAGCAACGTCACGAAGATCTGCGTCGACGACTGGGTGAAGCAACGGCGCGAGCTCGGCCTGCCGGACCCGACCGAGAAGGGGGGCCGCGTGGACACCGGCGCGCCCCAGCTCCGCGGGCGCGCGGAGAAGCCGTCGCAGACGCGGAGCAGCATCGTCGGCGTCATCATGCTGATCGCGATCCTCTACCTCGGGTACGAGCTCTTGCGCTGGATCCGCAAGAAGCAGAGGGGTGGTTGATGCCGATGCGTCCGGTCGTCGTTCCGTTCCTCGAGCGGCGCGTGCGCGACGCGCTCGTGAGGCGCGGCGTCGTCTCGCGTCCGGTCCGCACGCCAGCGGGGCGCATTCATCTCTACGACGCGCGCGGCACCGGTCCATTGCCGGCGATCGTGATCCTGCACGGCATCTCGGCGTCGGCGACGGGCTTCGCCGCGATCATGATGCGCCTCCGCGCGCAGGCGAAGCGCGTCATCGTCCCGGACTACCCGGGGCACGGGCTCAGCGACGAGCCGAGCGTGCGCCTCACGTTCGACACGTTGCTCGACGCGGTGACGGGCGCGCTCGACGGGGTCCTCGGCGCGGAGGACTTCGTGCTCGTGGGCAACTCGCTCGGCGGCGTCGTCGCGCTCGACTACGCCGTGAAGCGGGCCTCGCAGTGTCGCGGGGTGGTGCTGCTGTCGCCCGCGGGCGCGCAGTCCTCGCGCGAGGAGTTCGCGGAGCTCGTCGGCGCGTTCGGGGTGAAGGACCGGCGCGACGCGCTCCGTTTCATGGCGCGCGTCTACCATCGCGTCCCGCTCGCCGCGCAGCTCATCGCGCACGAGCTGCCGGGGACGGTGCAGCGACGCGGCGTGCAGGACCTCTTCGGCTCGGTGACGCACGAGAACGTCGTGCCGGCGGAGGAGCTCGCGCGCCTGACGATGCCGATCCTCTTCGCGTGGGGTGCGTCGGAGCGGCTGCTCCCGGACTCGCACCTCGCGTGGTGGCAGAAGAACCTGCCTCCGCACGCGGTGATCGAGCGCCCGGAGGGTTGGGGGCACTGTCCGCACTTCGATCAGCCGGCGGGCGTCGCGGAGCGGATCGCGTCGTTCTTGCGCGACCGGGCGTGACCGGCCGCCGCGCGCTATCGTTGAGCGCGAGATGGTTCGCGTGATGGTTCGTGCCGTCGTTCTCCTTCCTCTGGTCGGCCTTGCTGTCGGCTGCGCCGCCACCGAGCCGCTCGCGACGGCGCCCTCCGTCACGGTGGAGGCGCCGCTCACGGAGCAGGAGCTCGCGCGCACGTGGGTGAAGATCGCGGCGCCGCACGGCAACATGAAGACGGTCGTGGTGCGCGGACCCGACGGCTACGTCGCCCTCGCGCGCGATCAGCCGCCGACCGGCGGCAAGTTGGTCGGCCCGGTCGTGAACCACCTCTATCGGTCGACCGACGGCGTCACGTGGCACAAGCTCCCGCTCCCCGCGCGCGAGTCGATCTACGGCAAGGTCGACCTCGCTTACGGCGCGGGTCGTTGGGTGATGCTCGAGCACGGCGGCCAAGCGACGTTTCCGTGGACGTCGACCGATCTGGTCGCGTGGTCGAAGCCGTCGGTGACGCGCGCGTTCGACGCGCAGCACGTCGTGCGGGTCGACGGGCATTTCTTCGGGCTGGGGCCGCAAGCGATCCAGGAGTCGCCCGACGGCGTGACGTGGACGACGGTGCCGCTCGACGTGGTGCAGGGCCGCGCCGTCGCTTCGGGCAACGGCTGCACACGGCCGTGTTCCTCGACGGCGCGTTCTACGTCGACCGCCTGACCTCACGAAACGGCGTCGACTGGCAACCGGTGCAAGATGTACTCATCCCACGGTACGCCGTCGGCGGCTATCTCCTGACCGACACGACCGACGACGGCCACAACCCCGCGCCGCTGACGGCATGGAAGCCAGGCGCCACGCCGCGCCCGATCACGGTCGACGCGACGCCGGCGAGCGCCGACCTCACGAACGACGCCGCGCCCGAGACCCTCACGACACCGCTCCCCGGCGGCGAGACCTGCACGACCCACCGCTGCGTGGTGCTCGGCGCAACGTTGTACCTGCTCCGCTGAGCAGACGCCGTCGTCGTGTGCATGGGCGGCGTTGTCTGCACGAACGAGGAGGCGAGCTCGATTGGCTGAAGCGCACGGTGGCCCCTCACGCCGGCGTACGACCATCGATGCGGACATCGGCCTCGCCGAGAGCGACTCGACGCGGACCTCCGCCCTCGAGCCTTTGAAGACCGCCGCGCAGCCGGTGACGAAGACGAGCAACACGAGACGAGGACGACGATGGTGGAGCGCATGACGGAACGCTCGCGCGCCGGCGAGCTCGAGATCGACGAGTAACGCAGCCCTGCGACGAGACAGGTCGCAGGCGCGCAGCAGTGCTTGCTGGTGACGTTGCCGGAAGAGACGCTCGTGCAGCTCGACAAGATGGCCGGCGCCCGCGGTGTCTCGCGGTCCGACCGAACCGCCTTGCCGCCGGGCGACAGGACTTCCGATCCCGCACGGCTGGATGCCGAAGGTGAAGATCACGAAGGCGTTCACATCGCGCTCGACCAGAACAAGACGGATGATCCGCTCTCTTCGAGCGTAGCGAGGCACGGCGGCCCAACCTCCGCGCGAAAGACCCTCGTCCAGCGGTGGTTTTTAACGCATGTCGTCGAGACGCGCGTCATGTTTAAGGAATCGTTAAAGAATCGCCGCGGAAGAATTTTGCGAGCCGTCACGAGCGCCCGTACGCTGTCCAGACGATGGCGGACCCGACGACCAAAGACGTGCTCGCGACGCTCGCGGCGATCCGTGCGGAGCTTGGCGCGAAGATCGACGCGATCGACGCCAAAGTGGATGCGCACCGTGCCGAGACAGCAAAGGGTTTCGCCGCCCTCGATCGTGAGCTCACCGGGCATGCGGATCCGATCCATCGCGACATCGAGCGCGACATCGAGAAGCTGAGAGGGTCGGCCCCCGGCGAGGCCGGCGCGACGCCGATAGCTCGTGCGCACGCCGGCCACGATGCGCTCGTAGCCGGCGCGCTCCCCCGTCACCCCGCGGTCGCGAGCTCAGCTTCGCGCTGAGCGAGAACGTCGGTGTTCGCCACGCCCGTCTCGTCGTACGACGGAGATAGGCGACCTGCGCACGTTCGCCGTCGAGGCCTCGAGCCGCGCGAAGCATGCGCTCGAGGAAGCGTCGATCACCGTTGCTGGCGAGTCGTTCGAGCGCGTGCGCCTCCTCCGCGATGCTGTACGCAAGCCGAAGGGCCGCGTCGACCAGCGGGAGCTTCGAGCCCCGATAGACCCTCGCAAACGCGACACGCGTGCGGATCGATAAGGCCGATGTCGTCACGCACGACAACGGTTCGGAGCAACTTCTTCCGCGCACGTTCCGAGTAGCGCTGACGCAGGTGCTCTTGGTAGCGATCGAGCGCGTCGGCCGCCTCGATCGGAAGCGTGCTGACGCGATGCGCGGCTTCGTATTCCGCGTTCCGGTCAATGAGAGTGCGAGCGTGTTCCCATGCGCCGCTCTCATCCTCGATCGCCCGCTTGGCGATGCGTGCCGTCTCGCCCCCCGGCTTGTCGTCCAGCTTCTCCAGGAGCACGGTCCGCCGCGAACGTGAGGTCGATCGCGCGCCGAAACGCGGCGGCGAATTCAGCGCCGGTCACTGCCTGCGCCGCGCTCACCTTCGCCTTCCCCGATGCCATCGGGCCGCTTCACCGCTTCGCTCGCCGCGCCGCGATCGGGACGACTACCCCATCGGTGCTCGCCAGGCGCCGTGCTTCGAGCTCCCGTGCTAGCGCCGTGGCGAGCGCGGCTTCGATGGGGTCGACCTCCGAGCGGCCCATGAATGACCCACGTTGATGGGTCGTTGATTCATGTGCCGTCGGATTGTCGTTTGGTTCTAGCGGAGAGGGCGAGATTCGAACTCGCGGGAGACTTGCGCCCCCACATGATTTCCAGTCATGCACCTTCGGCCACTCGGTCACCTCTCCAAAGGCAGACGAGAAGTATCACGACAGGGCGCGGGAACGGAAGGGTGGTCAGCGGCCCCAGGCGTGGAGGGCGGCTGAGGTTGGACCGTCGGCGTTGGCGCGCGGGCTTGGGGGATCCGACGTCTTGGCGTCCATCTTCAGGATGTCCGTCCAGACGAGGGCGTGGAGCGCCTCGGTCGCGATCGGGTGGCTCGCGCGCACGTCGCTCAGGCACTCGGCGTCCAGCGTCAGGTTGCAGATCTTCGGCTCGCGGTCGCGCGTGCCCACGATCGCGAAGGTGCCCCAGCGCGCCGAGAAGCGCGCGGACGAGGACGCGACGAGCACGCGCTCCGTGGCGGCCGGCGGGCCCGCCGCCAGGCGGAGGAGGCTCGTGCCGCGGAGCTGGGGGGGCGGCGCCAGGCCCAGCGCGTCCAGGATCGTCGGGGCCACGTCGATGCTGCTCGTCGGGGCGTCGGTGCGGGGGCGGGGCGCGGCGGAGGGCGCGCGAACGACGAGCGGGATCGCGAGCGAGCCCTCGTCGAGCGTGTCCTCCTCGAGGAACGGGATGCGCGCGGCGGTGTCGAGACCCACGTCGCCGGTCACGATCCACACCGTGTCCTTGTCGCGGCCCAGCGTGCGGACGCGGGCCGCGAGCGCGCCGAGGGCGGCGTCGTGCGCGGCCAGCGCGCGCGCGTGGAGGGCGAAGGCTCGCTCGCGGTCGGCGTCGGGGAGACGGCCGCTCCCGGTCTTCTTCGCCTTCGCGATGACCTCGGCGGCGTGCCTCGGATCGAGGCCGCCCTGATACGTGGGCGGGAGGTCCTTCGCCTCCTCCGGCGTCACGTCCCACGGGGGATGGCCGCCGCGCGCGTGGAGCACGAGGAGGAAGCGATCGTCCTTGTGCTGCTCGAGCCACTTGCCCGCGTCCTCGAAGAGCGTCGCGGACGGGTCGTCGTCGGCCGGCATCTTCGCCGCGAACGTCTCCCAGCCGCGGCCGAAGCCGAAGGCCTGCGTCGTCGTCGGGTTCGCGGTGAAGAGCGCCGTCATCACGCCCGCCTGCCGCGCCGCCTCGGCGACGATGAAGGGCGACGCGCCGAGCGCCGCGTCCGGGTCGGCGACGCCGTGCTCGCGCGGGGTGAGGCCGGTGAGCATCGAGGCCAGCGCGCCGTTCGCGAAGCTCGAGGTCGCGCGATGCGATTCGAAGACCGTGCCGCCGCTCGCGAGGGCGTCGAGCTCCGGCAGCGCGATGGTGCCGCCGTGCTGCGCGAGGAGGCGGCGCGAGGTCGAGCCGAGCGCGACGACGATGACGCCGCGCGCCTTGGGCGGCGCGGCGGCGGGCGGCGGAGAGGGCGGCGCGACGACGCGCGCTTCGCCGAACGCGACGCGCGCGCCCTTCGTGCTCGTCTTCGCGACGAGCTCGATCGCGGCGACGGTGCCGACCTCGCCGAGCGGGAGCGCGAGCGGACGCCAGCCCGGCGGATCGTTCGGGCCGCCGAGGTGGAAGCTGCCGACCACGCGCGGCTCCGCGCGATCGACGACGACGCGGACCTCCGCCTCCGCCTCGCCGCCGGTCACGCCGACGAAGCCCTCGAGCACGCTGTTGTTCGGGATGAAGGCGGGGCAGCGATCGAAGCCTGGGGCGCGGAGCGAGACGACGCGGCGCGGCGTGCCGGCGATGGCGAGCGTGGTGAGCGCGTCGCCGCGCGTGGGCGCGGCGTACGGGGCGTCGCCGTCGTAGGGGCCGACGCGGACCCAGTCGATCTCCGCGAGCGCGTCGTGCTGCTGCTTCGAGCCGCCGTTGAAGCGGAGGAGGAGCTCGTTCTGTCCGCGCTGGATGACGCCCTGCGCGTGGGTGGAGACGATCTGCGTCTCGCCCTTCGCGAAGGAGAGGGCGCCGATCGGCTTGCCGTTGAGGTACGCCGACGCGCTCTTCGCGAGGCCGCCGCGCGCCCGCGCCTCGATGACGACGCCGGCCTCGGGCCTCGTCTCGACCGACGACACGAACGTGAGCTCCAGCGAGCGCGCGCGGACGCTGAGCCACGACGCGCCCTCGCGCTCGCGCACCTCCGCGTCCGGCTTCGTGAGCCTCGTGCCGGACATGCGCGCGCGCATCGACGGATCGCCGAGGTCGAGGAGCACGCCGCGATGACCGAACGTGCAGTCGTCCGCCTTCGCGACGAAGTCGATCACGGCCGCGTCCTTCGCCGCGTCCTTCGCCGCGGGCTTGCCCGACGCCGAGGCGAGCGGCGCTCCCTGCGTCGTCGTCGTGGAGTCGCTCGTCGTGCTCGCTCCGCGCGAACAGCCCAGCGCGACGCCGCCAAGCAAGCCGCCAAGCAAGCCGCCAAGCAAAAGAGCGCGGAGCCGAGGCATCCGCGCTCTTTACCGCAAACGGTGCCCGGTTCCGAGCGCTCAGAACCGCACGTGGGCGGCGCGGCTCATGCGGACGTCGATCGTGCAGTCGTGCTCTTCCTTGTCCTTCTTCACCGTCACGGCGTGTTTGCCGGCGGAGGCCGGGATCGCGGCGGAGCCCTTCGCGCGCTCCTTGCCGTCGACGAGGACCACCGCGTCCGGCGGCGCGGTGACGTCGATGACGCCCTCGCCCTCCGCCACCTGCGTCTCCGCCGCGAGCACGGTGTAGAACACCTCGTCCGCGCGGTCCTGCTCGGCGGCGCGCTCGAGCGCGGTCTCGGCCGCGGGCGGCAGCTTCATCTCCACCGCCGGCGGCTGCGACTCCTGCTGCTTCGGCAGGCTCGTCGAGAAGTGCAGGACCGACCACGCGATCACCCCCGTCGCGGTGATGAACGCGAGCATCGGCCACGCACGCTTCTTCGGCGGCGCGGGCGCGGGCGCGCCGTCGTCCGTCACCGCCTCGAACGGCGTCATCTCCTGCTGCGAGATCTGCGGGATCGCCTCGTCCTCCGGCCCGGGGACGATCGCGTCGCTGCGGTAGATGTCGTCCTCCTCGTCCTCCGCGTGCGCCTGCACCGGCGCGTCGATGATGGTCGGCTCCGCCATCTGCTCGATGAAGGTCGGCGACGGCGTCGGCGCGCGGAGGCGGAGACCCGTCGGATCCACGATCATCGGTGAAGGTGAGTTGAACGGGAAAATTTGGACGTTCGGGAGAGGCTCCGGCGACGGGGAGCGGTGGCTCACCTCGCGGAGCACCGCGTCCTCGAGCGAGCGCGGGGTCGGCGCGGGCGCCGGCGGCGGCGGGGGCGAGACGCAGACCGGCTCGGACGCGACGTCGGCGCAGGCGAACGGGTCGGCCGGCGGCGGCGGGGTGACCCCGCGGACCGGGAGGTCGGCCCGCGCGTCGACGTGCTGGAGGAGCGCCGTCACCGCCGGCGTGAGCATGTCCTCGCCGCCGTCGCCCTCGATCGCGACGACGAGGCCGCGCGCGGCGAGGTCGCAGAGGATGTCGTCGAGGAGCGCGGCCTCGCAGCCGCCGTGGATGACGAGCTCGCGCGGCGCCGCGCCGTTCGCGAGGCGGCGCGCGACGAGGCGCGCCTTCTCCGGCGTCGCCTTGAGGTAGTCGACGAGCGCGGCCTCGTCGAAGCGGACGCGCACGACCGTGTTCACGCGCGCGCCGGTGAGGAGGCCGATCGCCGCGCGCGCCTTCGCGGTCGGCTTCGCGAGCTGCGAAGAGAGGTTGCCCTCGAGCTCGGCCTCGATCGGCGACGTGCTCGTCGTCACCGCGAAGCGGCCCGCGCCGACGCCGAGCATCTGCGCGAGCATCTTGCCGCCCTTCACGAAGCCGCCGTCCGCGTCGGTGCGCGTCACGCGGCGCGGGGCGCCGCCGCGCATCTCGACCTCGTAGAGGAACGACGCGTCGCGCACGGAGATGCGCGCGTCGGGGCGGATCGCGCTCACCGTCTCGAGGAGCGTCTTGATGCTGACGCCGTCGAGGCGGCCGCGGACCTCGCCCTCCTCTTGGAGGCGCGCCTCGATGCGGCCGCGCGCGCGGAGCGCCTCGCGGACGCGGGCGATGATCGCGCGCGTGTCGCTCTCCTTGCGGACGTAGCCGGCGGCGTTGGCGCCGAGCTCGCGCACGCGCTGGAGGAGGTCCTCCTTCCACGAGAGCAGGATGACCGGCGTGTCGCGGAGCGCGACGTCGCGGCGGAGCGCGCGGCAGAGCGAGAAGCCGTCGAGGTTCGGCATCAGGATGTCGCTGATGACGAGATCGGGCGAGTGCTCGTACGCGAGCGTGAGCGCGTGGCGGCCGTCGAACGCCTCGAGCACCTCGCAGCCCGCCGTCTTCAGGAGATCGGCGAGGAACCACACCACCGCCGGATCGTCGTCGGCGACGACGACGCGGCGGCCCTCGAGGCGGACGTCGTTCGCGCGCTCGCGCTTCTGCTGCGCGCGGTCGCTCCGCGCGAGCTCGGGCGCGTGGAGGAGCAGCGCCGGCGTGAGCGCGCCCTCGGGGCCGCCCGCGAAGCGGATCGCGCCGTCGGAGCGCGCGGTCACGACCTCGCGCACGCGCGCGATCGCGCCCCACACCGCGCCGAGGACCTCGGTCCCCTGTCCGAGCGCGACGCGACGGCCGCGCGCGGAGGGATCGGCGCGGCCGACGATGGCCTCGCGGACCTCCTGCGCGAGGCGCTCGCCGAGCTCCTCGAGGGTGGGCTCGCCGAGGACGGCCTGCGCGGTGAGCGAGCCGCGCTCGGGCGAGAGCGTCTCCTCGCAGACCTCGCGCAGCGCGTGCTTCGTCATCGGCTTCGCGACCGTCTTCGCGACGCCCATCGCGACGTAGCGCGAGGCCTCGCCGTGCTCCTGGAAGGAGCCGATGACGATGATCGGCACCGTCTCGGTGAGCGGGTCGTCCATCAGCGCGTCGACGAGGTCGAGCGCGTTCGCGACGTCGGCGTCGAGGACGACGAGGTCCGGCTCCGTCGTGCGAACGAGGTCGTACGCGGTCGCCGCGTCGGGCGTCGTCTCGCAGGTGAAGACCATCTTGCCGGAGCCGCCCGAGAGGAGCGCCTCCGCGATCTGCGCGTTGCCGACGACGAGCACCTCGCGCTTCGGCGCCGCCCTCTGCTGCTCGGCCTCCTCTGCGCGGGAAGAGCGCGCCATGCCGTCGCCCCACGCGAGGGCGGGGAGGTCCTCGATGAGCTGCTCGATCGCGTCGAGGTCGACCGCCTCGAGCTGGGCGTCGGCCGGCGCGCGGTCGATCATCCCGAGCGTCTCGCCGATCGCGCGCTCCATCGCGTCGAACTTCATCATCTTCGCCGACGACGCGAGGTTCGAGAGCTTGCGCCGCAGCTCGCTCCGCGCGCCGTCCGCGTCCTCCCGCACGCGCTGGTGCACGCCGCGCAGGTCGGCGACCTTGCGGCCGAGGCCGGCGACGAAGTCGGCGCGAGCCCCGCCGAGCCGAGCGCCACCGTTCTTCGAGTTCGAGCGGGCAGACGTGGGTGCAGAATGCATTAAGAGGCGGCTAACATGCTGCTCTTGGACCGGCCCAATTTCCGGCGCGCGACCGACGCCGACAAAGAACGCTGCATCGACCTCGAACGGACCGCGTACCCGTCGCCGGGCAGCCACGCCGACCGGGAACGAGCGCTGTTCCAGCACCCGCTGGGGACGATCGACGACCTCATCGTCGCGGAGATCGACGGGGAAATCATGGCCCAGACGCAGCTCTTCCGCCTCCGCACCTACTGGGGTGGGCGGCCGGTGAAGACGGGCGGCATCGCCTCGGTCTCGGTCGCGCCCGAGGCGCGCGGCCGCGGCATCGCGGGCGCGTTGATGGAGCACATCCACCTCCTCCAGGACCGCCGGCGCGCTCCGCTCACGATGCTCTACGCGTTCCGCCAGGGCTACTACGCGCGCCTCGGCTACGCCGCGGCGTCCTCGCGCCGTCGGCTCGCGTTCGATCCTCGTTCCATTCCGCGGGCTTGGGACGGATCGGTGCGGCGCGCGCGGGGCGCCGATCGCGCCGCGCTCGAGCGTCTCTTCGAGCGTGTGGCGCGGGCGTCGAGCGGCGTCCACTCGCGGCCGAAGGCGGTGTGGGATCGGATCTTCGCGAACGAGGAGCGGACGCTGTTCGTCACCGATCGCGTGACCGGTTACGTCTCCTTCGTCCTCCGCCAAGACGAGCCGCACGCGGAGACGACGCTCGTCGTCGACGAGCTCGTCGCGGCCGATCCCGCTGCGCGCCGCGCGCTCGTCGGCGCGCTCGGCCGGATGAAGGATCAGGTCGCCACGATCGAGCTCGAGGTCGCGGACGGCGATCCGCTCGAGCGCGCGCTCGTCGACGCGGACGGCCGGCGCTACGGCGACGCGGTGGTGGAGCACTCGCTCGGCGAGATCGTCGGCGGGCCGATGGTGCGCATCGGCGACCTCACGACCGCGCTCGAGGCGCGCGGCTATCTCCGCGACGGCTCCTTCGCCGTCGAGGTCGGCGACGAGCGCGTCGGGGTCCGCGTCGCTGGCGGGCGCGCGACGGTCCTCCCGAGAGCGAGCAAGAGCGCGCCGCGCCTCGTGACCACGCGCGCGACGCTCGCTGCGATCCTATACGGCGGCCTCGGCGCGCTCGACGCGACCGCGCTGGGGCTCGCGGAGGCGGATCCGCGCGTCGATCCCGTCCTCCGGCTCCCGCCCGTGATGCCGTTCGACGCGTTCTGACGCTATAGTCCCGGGCTTCTTTCCCGTGATGCACCAGCAGCGACCGCAGATGGAGCGGATCAGCCGTCGGCCTCGGCCGGCGACCGATCCGCAGCGCGAGGACGACGAGGAGACCTCGACGTCGCTCGTGCTCCGCATCGGCATCGTCGTCGCGGGCGGCGTCGCCTCCGGGATCGCGTCGTCGCTCCCGGCCGTGCTGCGCCTCGGCGGCGAAGGATCGTTCGGCACGATGATCGTCCGCTGGGTCATCCTCTCCGCGCTCGCGATCCCGATCGCGGTCCTCGGCGTCGCGGTGCTGCGTCGCGCGCGCGTCGGCGTCCGGCAGCTCCTCGGCGAGCGCGCGCCGCTCCTCGTCATCGGCGTGCTCTGGTGGGCGGTGACGGAGATCGGGCTCCTCGCGATCTTCGGCGCGGTCTTGCGCAAGACGACGCACCATCACGCGCTCGCGGGCGTGACCTTCGCGTTCTTCGCCGTCATCAGCGGCGTGATCGTCGGGCTCCTCGCGCGCCGGACGACGAGCATGATCGGACGCGGCGGCGGCAAGCTCCAGACGACCGGCCTCGCCGCGGTCGGCATCTGCGCGACGATCGTGCTCGTCCTCGTCATCGTGCGCACCGCGCGCGCGGAGGAGCTGCACGCCGCGGCCGGCATCGTCGACGCGATCGCGCTCACGGTCGGCGCGATGCTCACGTCGACGCGGACGTTCACGCGCGTGAAGCCGCTCGCCGTCGTCGGCTTGCCGGCCGCGATCCTGATCCTCGTCGTCGGCCTCACGATGCTCCGCTTCGACACGAAGCTCCGCGGGATCCTCCCGAACGGCGCGCCGCTCCACGCGCTGGTCCTCGATCTCTTCGGGCGCTGAGGCTAAGGTCCGCGCGCCTTGTTCCGGCGCTTCGTCTTCGTCTTCCAGCTCCTCGTGCTCCTCTTCGTCGCCGCGCCCGCGAGCGCGCAGACGAGGAGCCAGGGCGTCGCCGTCCTCGGGACCGCCGGCGCGCGCGACGACGCGTTCGCGCTCGCGCGCGCGGTCTACGTGACCTCGCTCCGCCCGCGCGCGCTCGACGAGATCCGCGCGCGGGTGCTCGCCGGCGATCCGGCGCCCGCGGCCGCGACGAAGGAGGTCCGCGAGCTCGGCGAGCTCCGCGCCGCGATCGGAGGATCGAGCGACGACGCCGCGAGCCGCCGTCTCCTCGCGACGATCGCGCGCGAGCTCGGGCTGCAAGGGATCCTCGTCGTCTCGACGAAGCCGGCCGAAGACGCGGACGCGGGAACAACCCCGATCGCGCGTCTGTTCGTGGCCGAGACCGGCGATTTCGACGCCGCGCGCTACGAGCCGACCCCGGGCGACGAGGCGCCGTGGCAGGCTACCGCCGCCTCGATCGCGGCTCGTTTCCCCCCTCCGCCCGTTGTCAGCCCTGCGAAACCTTTACCGAAACCGCCGCCCGAGCGCCGTGAGGACCGCCCCTTCTACAAGTCCCCCTGGCTCTGGGGTGCGATCGCGGGAGCGCTCGTGATCGGCGGGATTTTCTTCTTCGCCGTGCAAGACAAGAGCGACGACCCGATCCATGTTCGGATGAACCTCCCGCGCTGAGAGCGACGGGTCCCGGACGGACGGCATCTCAAGTAGCTCATGAATCGCTGGTCCCGTTTCCTCTTCGGTCTCTTGCTCGCGCTCGGCGTGATCTTCCAGATCGACGTCGCGCGCGCGGCGGGGCCGGAGCTCGGACCGGCGCCCGGCCCCGCGGTCGAGAAGACGGCGCCGCTCACCGCGCCGCGCGACTCCGCGGTGTCGCATGGTCCGATCCCGGCGCTCCCGCCGAGCTACGTCACGAAGGACCTCGGCTGGCTCGAGCTCGCCTATCCGCCCGCGGCGGCGGAGCGGGTGCAGCCGATCCTCGAGAACGCGGCCGCGGTGAAGGCCGAGCTCACGAGGACGTTCGGCGTGCCGGTGCTCGAGCGCGTCACCGTCCGCGTCGCGCCGACGTTCGCGGACATGGCGCGCCTCGCGCCCGCCGACGCGCCGCCGCCGGCGTACGCGAGCGGCGTCGCCTACCACGGCCGTCACCTCGTGCTCCTCACGATGATGGCGCCGCGCGGCGCGGAGGCGACCGATCTCTTCGAGGTGTTCCAGCACGAGATGGCGCACGTCGCGCTCGAGGACGCGGTCGAGGGGCGGCACATGCCGGTCTGGTTCAACGAAGGCCTCGCGATCTCGCTGTCGAACGAGGGCAGGTTCGATCGCACGCAGGTCCTCTGGAACGCGACGCTCTCGGACACGCTCATCCCGCTCTCCGAGCTCGACCGCAGCTTCCCCGCGAACCCGTTCGAGGTGAACATCGCCTACGCCGAGAGCGCCGACTTCGTGCGCTTCATGCTCCGCGGCTCCGATCGCGTGCGCTTCGCCGCGATGATCGAGCGCATCCGCGAGGGGCAGCCGTTCGAGCGCGCGGTGGCCGAGGCGTACAACGCGGACCTTCGCCGGCTCGAGCTCGAGTGGCGCCGCAACCTCGATCAGCGCTTCTCCGTCATCCCGATCCTCACCGGCGGCGGCCTCGTCTGGGTCCTCGTCGTGGTCGGCCTCGTCGTCGCCTACGTCCGCCGCCGCCGCCGCACGAAGGCGATCCTCGCGCGCTGGGAGCGCGAGGAGGCGATCGAAGACGCGCGCATCGCGCGGGCGCTCGCCGACGCCGACGACACGAAGGATGGGATCGCGCCCATCACCACCGTCTCGCTCAAGGTCGAGCAAGACGGCGCGTGGCACACCCTCCACTGAGCTACTTCGGCTCGATCGTGGGGCAGCCCGCGATGATGCGGACGTCGAGGACGTCGCCGGACTGCACGCGGTCGCAGGCGTTGCCGAGGAGGGTGACGGTCTTGCCTTCGAGCGACCAGCCGTTGACCGGCTCCTTCGGCAGGACCACGTCGTCGAGGTAGACGTTCACGAGGTCGGGGGCCTTCGGCGGCTCCTTGAGGTCGTACGCGCACGTCGCGGTGATCTTCGCGGCGACCTTCTTCAGCGCGACGAGCATCGCGCTCGCGCTCGCGCTGTCGACGCGGAAGAACCTGGGGCTCGTCGGGTTCGCGACGCCGCCCGCGACCGCCATCGAGTCGAGGAGGCTCGTGTAGACGGGGGCCTGCGTCCCCGGCAGTCCGACGACGAAGACCGGGATGTCGTCGGCGCGCAGCGAGCCGATCGCCGCGACGGTCGGCGCCGCGTCGTTGCAGTTGGCGGGGGAGCCGCGGACGCCGTCGCAGCAGCTCGGGCCGTTCGGCGAGCAACCCTGGAAGTCGTCGATGTTCGGCTGACACTGGTCGAGGCCGCAGACCGCCTTGACGTTGCAGTTGGGGGCGCCGTCGGTCGCGAGGATCACGAAGCGGCGACCGCTGATGCCGGCGAGGCGCGCGTGCACCGCTTGGAGCGTCGACGCGGTCGGGGTGCCGCCGTTCGGGTGGTAGGCGGTCGCGGCGATGAGCGCCCTCGTCGCGGGGCCGTCGGCGGTCGATGACGGCGGATCGCCGTTCGTCACCGGCAGCACCTCGATGCCGGCCGAGCACTGCTCGTCGCGCCCCGGGAACACCGCCGCGCCGAAGTTCGCGCGCGGCCCGAGGCTGCGCATGACGTTGGCGACGGTGAAGCGGACCTGCGTCCACTTGTCGTCGAGGCTCATGCTGCCGGAGCGATCGAGGACGAAGTAGATCGTCGGCGGATCGACGAAGAGCGGGGCATCGACGCACTCGCACGCCGTGCCGTCGTCCCTCGTCCCGCAGCCCGGCGGCGACACACGACCGCCGTCGCTCGTGTCGAAGACGGTGCTGCTCCGCCCTCCGGGTGGACCTCCGCTCGTGTCGCCGGCGACGGGCGGCCGTCCGTCGCTGCAGCCCGCGGAGAGCGTGAGCGCGCCTGCGATTCCGGCGAGCGCCACGACGAGGGAGGAGCGCGGGCGCACGACCGTTCAAGGTAGCAGATCTGCCCGATCGCGGAAGGTTCGGCCTCGGCCTTCGGTTGTGCTCTCGTTGGTTCGTCCGTGTCCGCGCCGCCGCTCTTCCACCGGATGTCCGCCGTGCTCGTGGCGGTCCTCGCCCTCCTCTACGTGGCGGGCTGGCCGGGCGCCGTCCTCCACGAGGTCTCGGTCGAGCTGACCGCGCCCGAGGTCCCGAAGACGGTGAAGGGCCGCGACGGGATCCTCGACGTCGTGGTCACGGGCACGGGACGAGGTCCGCTCGTCCGCGCGCGCGTGCGTGCGTTCGCGATCCTCGACGGGAAGGCGCACGCCGCGGGGGCGGCCGAGACCGACGCGACCGGCCGCGCGACGCTCACCGACCTCCCCGCCGCGGAGCACTGGGTCGTCGCCGAGGCGAGCGGGCACGCGCGCGCCTCGCAGATGGTCGCGATCGTCGCGGGCGCGCGGCGGCTCGATCTCGAGCTCGGCCCCGAGCACACGCTCGAGGTCGAGGTGAAGAACGAGCAAGGCGCGCCGGTCGCGGGGGCGGAGATCGAGACGCGCGGCCCCGATCCGTTCCCGGTCGGGGCGCGCACCGACGCGAGCGGGCTCGCGCAGGTGACCCGCCTCGGCGAAGGTCCGTGGACGGTGACGGCGCGCGCGCCGGGCTTCGAAGAGGCGACGCGGCGGCGCGTGCCCGAGGGCGAGCGTCTCACGATCGTGCTCGGAAAACAGGGCGCGCTCCTCGTCGAGGTCGCGACCGAGGACGGCGCGCCCGCGCCCGGCGCGAAGGTGCTCCTCGACGCGTCGGTGCTGGGCGCGCCCCGCGTCGCGGAGGCGGGCAAGGAGGGCCGCGTGCGCATCTCGGGGCTCGATCGCGGGAGCTACGCGCTCCGCGCGACGCACGGCGCGAAGGTGTCGCCGATCGAGCTCGGGATCGTCCTCGACAAGGGCGAAGAGCGCGCGGTGAAGCTCGTCCTCCAGCAAGGCGTGATGATCGCGGTCCACGTCACCGACGCGGCGACGGAGGAGGATGTGCATAATGCACGTATCACGCTGGCGGAGGGAGGGCTCTCGCCGTTCCCGATCGAGGGCGTCTCCGACAAGCGCGGGCGCGCGACGCTGGGCCCCATCCTCCACGGCGCCGCCACCCTCTCCGCGCGCGCGGACGACTACGTCCCGCGGTCCGCGGTCGCGATCGACGAGGAGGCGCCGCAGCAAGAGGTGAAGATCGCGCTCGCGCGTGGCGGCGCGCTCGTCGGCCGCGTCGTCGACGCGCGCGGCGACTCGATCGACGGCGCGACGATCCGCGTCGTCGGCACCGATCTCGAGGGCATGCCGATCGACGAGGACCCCGCGCGCGCGTCGTTCCGCGAGGCGCATTTCGCGGCGCGCGTCGCGGGCCCGACCGCGCTCGTCCCCGCGGGCGAGCTCGGCGTGATGCCGGGGCCGGTGCCGCCGATCCCGCGCGGCCCCATCGTCCAGCTCGGCTTCGGCGACGTGAACGGCCTCCCCACCGCCGGCGCCGGCAACGCGCCGCGGGCGGAGCCGTGGGTCTCCGGCCGCGGCGGCGAGTTCCGCGCTCACCCGGTCCCGCCCGGGCGCGTGCGCGCGCTCGTGCATCATCCGCAGTACGTCGACGCGATGAGCGAGACGGTGACGCTCGAGTCGAACAAGGAGGCGCGCGTCACCGTCGTCCTCGGTCGCGGCGGCCTCCTCGAGGGCCGCGTCGTCGATTCGCGCGGCCGCGGGATCGAGGGCGCGCACGTCACCGCGCTCGCGACCCACGGCTCGCTCGAGCACATGTCGCGCACGGGCTCGGACGGCTCCTTCGCCTTCGCCGCGCTGCCGGACGCGATCGTGCTCCTCGTCGCGCGGGACGAAGACCCGACCGCGATCGTGGCGCGGGTCGAGGTCACGGTGCCGGAGGGCGGCAAGAAGCGCGTCGACGTCACGCTGCCGGAGCCGCGCCCCGCGCTCGTCGTGAAGGTGACGGACACGCGCGGCAGCGCGATCGAGGCGGCGCAGGTCTCCGCCGTGTCGCTCGACGCGAACGAGGCGCTGCGCGTCACCGCGTGGTCGGACGCGCGCGGCGAGGCGCGGCTCGCCGGCGCGAGGGGCGTCGCGCTCCGCGTCGAGGCGCACGCGCCGGGACGCGCGGGCAAGGTGCTCACCACGACCGCGGAGATCGAGTCGCTCAAGATCGAGCTCGGCCCCGCCGAGGGCCTCACCGGCGAGGTCACGACGAAGCGCCGCGAGCCGATCGCCGGCGCCAAGGTGACGCTCCAGACCGAGGCCGGCGTCCGCCACGCGCGCACGAACAAGGAGGGCGTCTACACGTTCGGCGAGATCGCGCCCGGCCCCGCGCGCCTGCGCGTCCGCGCGGCGGGTCGCGCGCCGGCGGAGCGCGCGGTGACGATCGAGGAGCGCGGCGGCCGCAAGCCGAGCGAGGTGCCGCGCGTCGAGCTCGCGGAGGAGGCGATCGTGGAGGGCGTCGTCGTCGACACGCGCGGCGATCCCGTCGCGGGCGCGCGCGTGGCGAAGGACTCGGTCCCGACCTACTTGCCCGTCGGCGCGGCGCCCACCGGCATGGCGGTGACGGACGGCAAGGGCCGCTTCCGCCTCACCGAGCTCGCGGAGGGGATGATCACGCTCGAGGCGTACGCCGCCGACATCGGGCGGACGCGCAAATCCGAGATCCGCGCGTGGGCGGGGCGCACGACCGACGGCGTGAAGCTGGTGATCGCGCGCGGGAGCGAGGCGTCGTCGCGCGAGCCGGTCGCGACCGGCGGCGTCGCGGTGACGCTCGGCGAGACGGACACGCAGGAGGTCGTCGTCGTCGCGGTGACGGAGGGGAGCGAAGCGGAGCGCGGCGGCCTCGCGGTCGACGACGTGCTGGTCGACGTCGGCGGCGCGCACGTGACGACGATCGCGGAGGCGCGCGCCCGCCTCTCGGGCCCGGTCAACGACGACGTCCTGATCCGCCTGAAGCGCGGCGACCGCGCCCTCACCCTCCGCGTCCCCCGCGAACCCGTCCGCCGCTGACCCGCCCCTCTCGGGGGGTCTGGGGGCGCGGAGCGCGCCCCGCGCGCGACGGCCCCCAGCGGGAGAGCTCGAGAGGGCAGCGCCCTCTCGAAACTAGGGAACCCGACGGAACACGATCGTCTGGGTCTGGTCGACGTGCCAGGTCATTTGATCGGCCTTCTCGGTGAAGGTGAAGGTCTCCGTCGCGGCCTGATCGGTGTGGATGACGAGGGTCGCGCCCTCTTCCTTGTCGACGACGTACGTGGCGGGTCCGCTGCGGCCCGCTTGAGTTTGGACCGCGATCTGGTTGCCCTGCGCGATGATCTCCGTGCTCAGCGCGAAGGCCGTCGCGTTCGCCTGCGCGCTCGGGTCGACGCCCTCGGCGCGGATGCCCTTCCAATGGCCCTCGAGTCGCTTGGAGCCCGAAGGCTTGCAAGCGGCGAGAGCGAGGAGGGTCCCGAGGAGGACGAGCTTGCGCATCGCGCGGACGCACAGACTATCTTAGTCAGGTCGCGCTGAGATAAAGATCGGGTCAGTGCACGCGCTCCAGGATCCGTTCGGCATCGCGGGCGTCGTGCTCGAAGGGCAGTACCGCGTCGATCGGATGGTCGGTGAAGGCGGCTTCGGCGCCGTGTACCGCGGGCACCACCTCACGCTCGATCAGCCGATCGCGATCAAGCTCCTGAAGGGGCTCGACGGCGGCGACGCGCGCGTCAACGCGCTCGTGCTCGAGAAGTTCCGCGCCGAGGCGCGCCTCCTCTACACGCTGTCGCAGTCGTCGCTCAACATCGTGCGCGCGCTCGACTTCAACGCGACCACGACGCCGGCCGGGGTCTGGGCGCCGTTCACGGTGCTCGAGTGGCTCGAGGGCCGCTCGCTCGAGGACGACCTCGAGGAGCGGCAGCGGCAGGGCCTCGGCGGACGCTCGATCCAGGAGGCGCTGACGATCCTCGCTCCGGTCGCGGAGGGGCTCGGCGTCGCGCACAAACACCAGGTCGCGCATCGCGACATCAAGCCCGCCAACGTGTTCCTCGTGAACGGCGGGCGGGTGAAGGTCCTCGACTTCGGGATCGCGAAGATCGTGTCGGAGGCGGAGGCGGGGCTCACCCGCGGCACGCTCGGCTCGTTCACGTGGCTCTACGCCGCGCCGGAGCAGCTCGATCCGCGCGTCGGCGCGACCGGGCTCGCGACCGACGTGTACGGCTTCGCGCTCCTCGTGACGGAGATCCTCACCGGGCGCGCGCCGATCGAGGCGAACGACGTGGTCGGCGTCATGCGCACGGCGATGGACACGACGCGCAGGCCGACCCCGCGCACGCGCGGCGCGAACGTCACCGACGAGCTCGAGGCGATCTGCGCGCGCGCGCTCGCGGTCGATCCGAAGAACCGCTTCGCCGACATCGAGCAGCTGTGGGTCGCGCTCTCGTCGGCGGCGAAGACACGGAGCGCGACGACGATGCAGCGGCCGATCACGGTCGGTCAGGGCGCGAACCCGCTCGCGGCGACGAACGTCGCGCCGAGCGGGCCGCGGCCGTCGATGCCGTCGGCCGCGATGTGGACGCCGCCGCCCCCGACGCCGCCCGGGTTCGGGGCGAGAGGTCCGGCGCCTCCGCAACAGCCGTGGCCGTCGGGGCCGCCGATCGGGACGCCGCCGCCCGGCGCCCATCCCGCGTGGATGCGCCGCTTACCGGTGCGGCCGCCGGAGGGCATGGGCGCCGGCACGATCACGCTCCTCATCATCGCCGTCGTCCTGACGCTCTTCATCTCCACCTGCGCCATGTGCGGCGTGATCGCGGGCGCGGCCGAAGGCGGTTAGGCCGGCGCGGCGAGCAGCACGTCGCGCATCGGCTCGGGGATGCGGAGCAGGTTCGACGCGTCGTCGATGCACGCGAGGCGCGTCTCGCCGACGACGAGCAGCTGGTCGCCGCGCTTCACGCGGTACCCGAACTTCAGGCTCGCGGAGCGGAGCTCGGTGAGCGCGGTCTCGACCGTGACGAGGTCGTCGAAGCGCGCCGGCGACTTGTAGCTCACGTTCACGTCGACGACCGGGAGGTGCACGCCCTTCGCCGCCCAGTCCGCGTAGGTGACGCCGCGGCTGCGCAGCCACTCGACGCGGCCCGCCTCGAAGTAGAGGAGGTACGACGAGTGATGCACGATGCCCATGAGGTCCGTCTCCGCGAAGCGGACGCGGACCTCCATCGCGCTCGTCGCTTTGACCGGATCGATCGGCGGGAAAATGGAGCTCACGCGCCGCGCCTACCATGATCGGCGCTAAGCTTCGAGGGCGATGGCCGAGCGTCGGCGCCTGCCTGTGCTTCAGAACGATCCGCCTCCCTCCGAGGGGACGGGTGAGGACGAGGAGCGCCCGCCGTGGCACTGGGCGGGGTTCGGCGTCGTCGCGATCTTCGCGGCGTGGCTGCCGCTCTCGTTCATCGGCGGGGCGATCTCGCAGCGGCTCACGGCCGGGGTCACGAGCGAGGCGCTCGCGCAGGCGGGCGACCTCGAGCGCGCGTGGCTCATGCTCTTGATCGCGGCGCCCACCATCGTCGGGCTCCCGATCGCCGCGTTCGCGGGCGGCTACATCGTCGGGCGCTTCGGGACCGGGCCGGGCGCGCGCATCGGCGCGGTGTCGGGCGCGGTCGTCGCGATCGTCGCCGCGCTCTTGTCGCGCTCGCTGCTCACGCCGCTCGTGCTCGTCGTCTCGCTCTTCGTCGTGGGCACGATCGCGATCGGCTTCGCCGCCCTCGGCGGGCGCGCGGGCGCGAAGCGGCGCTAGCCAAGACGCGCTCGGAAGACCGAGCGCTCACGTGCTATCCCCTGAGACATGCTCTGTCTCCGACAGACCACCGACGAGGCGTGGGCGCGGGAGGCGATCAAGGACCTCGACGCCGTCCTCGTCGATCACGCGCACTGCGAGATGAAGGCGGCGACCAACGCGCTCTCGCTCGTCGTGCGCCATCCGCAGGACCTCGGTCTCGTCCGCGCGCTCACCGCGATCGCGCAAGAGGAGCTCGAGCACTTCGATCGCGTCGTGGCGTTCCTCGCGAAGCGGGGGCTCGCGCTCGGGGTCCCGCCGGTCGACGACTACGCGGCGCAGCTCCGGCGCGCGATGAACGCGCTGCCGCCGAGCGAGCTCCCGCTCCTCGCGAACCGCCTGCTCGTGGGGGCGCTCATCGAGGCGCGGTCGTGCGAGCGGTTCAAGCTCCTGCTCTCCGCGCTGCCGGCGGACTGCGCGGACGATTTGCGTGTATTTTACCAGGAGCTGTTCGAGTGCGAGGCGAAGCACTACCGCCAGTACGTCGACCTCGCGAAGCAGGCCGCGGGTCCGCTCGCGGCGCTGGTCGAGCCGAGGCTCGAGCTCCTCGCCGAGGCGGAGGCGCGGATCGTGCGCGGGCTCGCGGAGAGCGATCAGCGCGGGGCGGTCCACGGATGATCGACCTCGTCACGATCGACGCCGGCGTCGCGCGTGCTTCGCGCGAGGTGGCCGGCAAGTCGACGTACGACGCGGTCCTTGCGCTCGAGGTCGGGCCGATCCAGGCGCCGCATCGAGCCGCGCTCTTGCGCTGGATCCACGAGCTCGTGCAGCGCCGCATCGGCGCCGACCTCGCGGAGGAGGAGGCGGAGCGTGAGGTGGCGGAGGACCCTGCGCTCGCGAAGGCGAGGGGGCCCGTCGCGGTCGCGCGGACGTACGACGAGGCGCGGCGCGGCTTGCTCATCGCGCCGAACGTCGTCGAGCTCGAGAAGACGCTCGGGCGGATGGGCGAGCTCGCGGATCCGATCGCGGCGGTCCGGCGGGAACGGCGCATGCGCCGCTTCGAGATCGCGCGGCGGCTCGGCCTCGATCATCCGTGGGCGCTCGCGCTCGACGGCGGCGTCGCGACGGTGAGCGCGGTCGCGACCGCGGTGCTCGACGCGACGGAGCCGCTCGCGCGCGATCTACACAAGCGCCACGGCGCCTCACCGGCGCGTTCGATCGAGGACGCGTTCGCACGCGACGCGCGAGAAGGCTGGCCCGCGCGCCTCACGCCCCGCTGGCTCGAGGACGTGTTCCGCACGGTCGTCCCACGCCCGCCGAAGGGCGGCGCAGCGGATGGCGGCGCGCACGCGGGCTCGCGCGGGGCGGAGGGCGGCGCGGCGGATGGCGGCGCGCACGCGGGCTCGCGCGGGGCGGAGGGCGGCGCGTTCGTGGGCGCGCGCGCGAGGGGGGCGGCGGACGGCGGTGCGTTCGTGCTTCCGATGGCGATTGGGGGGGCGAGCTTTCTTCGTGCGGCGGCGGATTGGGGGTTCGCGGCGCGCGTCGCGAGCACGGCGAGGTCGCTGCCGTTCGCGCTCGCCCGCGATCCTGCGCCGACGGAGGCGTTCCTCCACGGCGATCTCCTCGCGCTCGCGCTCGCGAGCCGCGCCTTCGCGAAGCGGAAGCTCGGGCTCCCCGCGCGCGCCGCCGACGCGCACGCGCGTGTGCTCGCGCGTGCGAGCTTCTTCACGTTGCGCGCGCTCGCGGCCGTCGCGTGGCTCGGGCGAGGCGAGTCCGCGACCGACGACGAGATCGAGCACGTCTCCGCGCGCCTGTTCGGGCGGCCGCTCGCGCGCGGGCTCGGCGTCGCGTGGGCGAACGGCGGCTTCTCGGGGCGCTGTCGCGACGACGTCCCCGCGCGCCTCGCCGCCGCGGTGCGCGCGTTCGGCGCCGCGACGGACCTCGTCGAGCGCCACGACGAGGACTGGTTCGACAACCCGCGCGCCGCCGCTCGCCTCGCCCACGTCGCCGCCGGCCCCGTATGGCAAGGCGACGAGCCCACCGGCATCGACCGCATCGCCCGCACGTTCGAGGAGACGCTCGGTTGATTCGAAGCGCTCGGTTGCTCGGCGGCGCGCGTGCTCGAAGCGCTCGGTTGCTCGGCGGCGCGCATGGTCGAGGCGCTCGGTCGCTCGGCGCCGTCCACGGCCGAGGCGGCGCTTGGTCGAGTGGCGTTGCGTGTAATCGAAGCGTGGGGGCCGGGCCGTGATTCGTCGCACGCTCGCGCTCGCGCTCGCGTTTGCGGCGCCGCCGAAGCCGGCGCCGGCGCCGCCGCCTCCGCCGCTCACGCCGCTCGCGATGTTGCCGAGCATCGCGCGCGTGAAGGTCAAACATCACGGCGGCCGCACGTTCTCGGTCGTGCACGAGATCAACCTGCCGCGCGGCGAGTGGAAGGGCGAGGCGCTCCGGTTCCACGTCGCCTTCGGGGCGCCGGGGCCGCGCGCGATCGACGCGCACCTCGTCGCGCTCGCCGACGGCGCCCTCGAGCCCGCCGACGACGACGTGGGGGAGCCGCTCCCGACCGAGCGCGTGCCGCGACGTCCTTCGAGCGCGCATCCGCTCCTCGGACGCGAGACGATGGCGGGGATCGTCGTGACGATCAAAGGCGATTCGCTGACGAAGGCGCTCGCGCGCGGCGAGATGGCGTCACTCCGGATCCGCGCCGTCGTCGACGCGACGGAGCCCGACGCGTCCGGCGCCACGTCGCTCGTCGCGCGCCTCGGCGTCTCGCGCGGGACGCCCCTCACCCTCGGACGCATCGTCGCGCTCTCGGTCCCGCGCGCGACCGCGAACCTCTGCGGTCCCGAGGCCGACACGCATCCGCTCGCGGTCGGCAAGGTCCCGAAGGAGCCGGGCGACGCGCCGATCGCGCCCGTCCTCGCCGTGCGGCACGCGAGCGACGACCTGTGCCTGCGTCTCTGGGCCGATCAGAGCTGATCGGTGCCCGTCGGCGTGCCCTCGTTGGCGCCGCCGGAGTCGATGAAGAAGCGGAGGCCGACGGAGATGAGCGTCGACGGGTGGTCCGCGACGATGTCGCGGCGGCCCGCGACGTCGATCGAGAAGCGGCGGTCGACGTAGCCCGCGCCGAGCGAGAGCGCGTGCGTCTTCATCCCCGCGTCGTAGCGGTAGCCGGTCCGGAGCGGGATGTGATCGGCGAGCAGGATCTCGCCGCCGAGCATCGCGCGCGCGCGTGGACCGCTCCACGTCGTGAAGTCGACGAGCGTGTTCGCCTCCGCGGAGACGGTCTGGTTCGACCAGCCGAGGCCGCCTGCGACGGCGGTGGGCATGAGGCTCGTGCCGGGCGCGGTGAGGTTCCTGCCGCTCACCGCGAAGCGGAGCTGCTCCGTGATCGCGATCGCGACGCCCGCGTCGAAGGTGAACTGGCTCGCGATCGGATCGGTCGGCGTCCCGTCCGAGGCGGGGCTCGCACCGAACGGGCCGCGCTGCGTGCCCTGCGTCGAGCGGAAGTAGCGGCCGGTGACGCCGATGTGGAAGCGATCGCCGAGCGGATACGCGAGCGTGAGCCGAAGATCGGTCCACTGCCGCTTGATGCCGTCCTGATCCATCTGCGACCACGTGCCGCCGAAGCCGCCCGCGACGCGGCTCGTGCTCGAGTCGACGACGGCGCCGCCGTAGCTCTGGCGCCCGGCCTCCGGCCCGAACGCGGCGAGGCCCTCGAGATGGTATACCCGATAAAGCGATAGATTCGCGGGATTCGCGAAGATCGCCGAGGTCGATCCGCCCCAGACCTGGTTCGCGCCGGCCATGCCGACGGTGCGCGGGTGCTGCACTTCGCCGAGCTCGTAGCCCTGCTCGATCGAGGTCGACGACGGCGAAGCTTGCGCGCGGCTGCATGCGAAGACGACGGCGCTCGCCAGAGCCGCTGCGCAGACCGATCGCTTCCTGAAGTGCCGCACCGTCGGGCACCCTAACCAACGCGGACCGTGCTCGGACAAGTTTTCGGCAAAACCGAGCGCCTCTTCGGGAGCTTCCGCGCTCGGAAATCACGGCCGAACGTCGACTCTTGACAGCGTTTGTCTCGGGAAACCGGCCGGGTGTCATTTCGTGTCCGGCCGGTGTCGGGCCGATTACGAAAAGACGTCGCTGACTTATCAACACCCCCACGAAAGTGCATGCGGTTTACGCGCATTTTGGAGGTGGTCTACAAGGAATAAAGTGCATTCATTCCAGTGACTTGTCGGATCTTTTACGATGGTCGTTGTCGACCGTGACTTGGCGGTGCTAGCTCCATCCTTCCCGTCACGGCGGGGCTGCGTACGGGACGGGAAGCCCGGCGCAGAGCAGCTAGCGCTCGAGAGTGTCTTGGGCGTCGACGGTGACTTTTTGTCGCGAAGGGCTGGAGTCCACAGCCCTGTGGAGAAGTTGTGCGCGAGGTCGGGGGACAGATGCGGTCGTCTCAAGAGGCCGAAGGTTTTCATTCGCTGGAACGGATGGAGATGCAGCACGAGTTGCTCTGGAACGAGGCTGTTGCGTTCACGCGGGCGAAGTCGCCCGCGAGCTTCGAGCAGTGGTTTTCCGGCGTTCAGTTCGACGGTATGACGGACGGTGTCGTCAGCCTGCGCGCGCGCGATGAGTTCGTGCGCGAGTGGGTCGACCAGCACTTCTTGCCGACGCTCGTCGACTACCTGCGGAGCCAGACCGGGTGGAGCGTTCAGATCGCGTGGAGTATCGGCGGCGATCTGGAGCGCCCGGTGACGGGGCTCGGGGACGAGTCGCCGACCGGCTCGCGCATGCGGCCGATCATGACCTCGCCGATCTCGGACGAGCCGCCCGCGTCGCGCAAGGCGGCGACGGCGGTGAAGGCCCCCCCGCTCGAGGGGCTGAACCCGAAGTACACCTTCGCGAACTTCGTCGTCGGTCCGTCGAACCAGCTCGCCCACGCGGCGGCGATCGGCGCGGCGGGCGGCGGCGGTCCGCGTCACAACCCGCTCTTCCTCTGCGGGGGGACCGGCCTCGGCAAGACGCACCTCGTCCACGCCGTCGCGCACCGCATCCGCGCGGAGCGCCCGCAGTCGCGCATCCTCTACGTGTCGGCGGAGAAGTTCGTGAACGAGTTCGTGCAGTCGCTGCAGGAGAACCGCATGACCGAGTTCCGCAGCCGCTACCGCGAGCGCTGCGATCTCCTCCTCGTCGACGACATCCAGTTCCTCGCCTCGAAGACGCAGACGCAGGAGGAGTTCTTCCACGCGTTCAACGCGCTCCACCAGGCCGACAAGCAGATCATCGTCACGAGCGACAAGTACCCGCAGCAGCTCGAGCGGATGGAAGAGCGTCTCGTCTCGCGCTTCTCGTGGGGCCTCGTCGCCGACATCCAGGGCCCCGAGCTCGAGACGCGCGTCGCGATCCTCCGCAAGAAGGCGCAGATGGAGCAGATCGAGCTCGCCGACGAGGTGGTCCTCTACCTCGCGCAGACGATCCGCTCGAACGTCCGCGAGCTCGAAGGCACGCTCATCCGCCTCGCGGCGAAGTCGTCGCTGCAAGGGCGCGCGATCGACCTCGACTTCGCGCGGCAGGAGCTCGCCGCGACGTCGAGCGCGAAGCCGAACGAGGCGGGCGTCGACGACATCCAGCGCGTCGTCTGCCACCACTTCAAGCTCCGCACGTCGGACCTCCTCTCGAAGGACCGCCACAAGAGCATCGCCTTCGCGCGCCACGTCGCGATGTACCTCTGCAAGCAGCGCCTCAAGTGCAGCTTCCCGGAGCTGGGTCGCGCGTTCGGCAACCGCGATCACACGACCGTCATGAGCGCCGTGCGCAAGGTCGAGCACCTCCGCTCCACCGACCCGGAGGTCCGCGCACACCTCGAGGCCATCGAGCGAAAGCTCGGCACCGGCGACTGACACGCCGCGCGGCAGGTCGTGTCCTCTCGTGGAGAGGATCGCGCTACGATGGGTTCGTGCGCTTCGTCCGCGGCGTCGCGTTCGCGAGTGGGTGGATCCTCGTCGGGGGCGCTTGCGCGTTGCCGTCGATGGAGGAGTACGCGTCCGGGGGTGGGAACGCGGACACCGCGCGTGACGGCGCGCCGCCGGAGGGGCCCGGCGGGTCCGCGGCGACGGACGGCGGCGCACCCGACGACACGACGACGCCGAGCGCCGACGCGGACACGGGCGCGGACACGCCGGTCGTGAACCTGATGCCGCCCGCCGCGTCCTACTTCGAGGACCGGGAGAACGTCGACTGCGAGCCCGCCGGAGGCTACCGCTCGATCCGCTCCTCCGATCCGACCGCGCGCACCGGCGGTGGCTCGTGCCGCATCTGTCGCAGCTCCAGCAACGGGCTCTTCTCGATCGACACGCAGGTCATGCTCGACCCGCCGCTCGGCACGTACCGCGCGCGCGCGTGGGTACGGGTGCCGGACGGCATGACGCCGTTCGAGGTGGTCCTCGTCCTCCGCTCGCAGCGTGACGACTATTCGCAGATCGAGATCAAGGACGGCGCGCCGCGGATGCTGAGCACGGAGTGGCAGATGATCGAGGCCGACTTCGAGCTCACGAGGCCGGTGAAGCGCATGAACACGTACCTCTACGGCGAGCCGCGCAGCTCCGTCTCGCCGGCGTGTTTCCTCGTCGACGACTACGAGGTCTGGCACACGCCGTGAGGGCGGCTCAGATCGTGACCTTCCACGAGCTGCCGTCGCCGGCGTCGAACACCTCGACGCCGAGGTCGGCGAGCTCCTTTCGGATCGCGTCCGCGCGTGCGAAGTCCTTCGCCTTGCGCGCCTCCGCGCGCTCCCCGATCTTGGCGTCGATCTTCGCGGCGTCGAGCCCGCGGATGCGGAGGCGGCGCTCCTTCGTGCGCGCCCAGTAGTCCGCGGACGACGCCTGCATCAGGCCGAGCGGCGCCGTCGCCGCCTGGAGCGATTTCACCGCCGCCGCCGCGAGCTTCCGCACCGCCTCGTGCTTCGCCGGATCCTTCTTCATCTTCGGCGCCTGCATCGCGATCTCGTTCATCGCCTTGCCGAGGTCGGCGAGGACCGAGAGCGCGACCGGCGTGTTGAGGTCGCGGTCCAACGCTTCGAGGACCTTCTCCTTCGCTTCGGCGACGATCGCCTGCTGGCCCTGGAGCACGTTGCTCGCCTCGGGCTCCGCGTCGCCGGCGAGGGCGACCAGCGCATCACGTGTGGAATACAAGTAATCCATGCGCCGCTCGGCCTCGTCGAGGCCGGGGAACGTGACGCGGTCGCCGGCCTTGTCGACGTCGAACGAGAGCGGCCCGCGGTAGTGCGTGCCGAGGATGAAGTAGCGGTACGCCTCGGGATCGTTCTTCTCGAGGACGTCCTTGATCGTGACGAAGTTGCCGAGCGACTTCGCCATCTTCTCTTTGTCGATCTCGAGGAAGCCGCCGTGCATCCAGAAGCGCGCGAACGGCTTGCCGTTCGCGGCCTCGCTCTGCGCGACCTCGTTCTCGTGGTGGGGGAAGATGAGGTCCATCCCGCCGCCGTGGATGTCGATCTGCTCGCCGAGGACCTCGTTCGCCATCGCGGAGCACTCGATGTGCCACCCCGGGCGCCCGTGGCCCCACGGCGAGTCGAACCCGAAGGCGTCCTTCGCCTGGCCCTTCCAGAGCGCGAAGTCGAGCGGGTCCTTCTTCACCTCGTCCGCGTTCTCGGCGAGGCGCTCGCTCGCGCCGCTCCGGAGGTCGTCGACGTTGCGGCGCGAGAGCTTGCCGTACCCGTCGTAGCTGCGGACGGCGTAGTAGACGTCCTTGCCCACCGGCGTCTCGGCGACGTAGGCGTGGCTCTTGTCGATGAGCGTCTGCGTGATCTTCGCGATCCCGCCGATCGTCGTCGACACGCGCGGCATGTACGTCGGCTTCAGGCAGCCGATCGCGCGGAGGTGCTCGTCGGCGAGGTCGCCCATGCGCTTCGAGAGCGCGAGCGGATCTTCCCCGCGCTCCTTCGCGCGGTTCACGATCTTGTCGTCGACGTCGGTCACGTTCTGGCAGTGCTCGACCTCGAACCCGCGCGCGCGGAGGAAGCGGACCAGCACGTCGAACGTGGTGTACGTCCGGCCGTGTCCGGCGTGGGCGAGGTCGTAGACCGTGATGCCGCAGACGTAGAGCTTCACCTTGCCCGGGACGAGCGGCACGAAGTCTTCGACCTTCTGCGTGAGCGTGTTGTAGAGGCGCACCGGCATCGGAGGCCCAGTAATCTATGGCGCGGAGCGCAGGTTTGCTCGGAAAAGTGCTATTTCGGTGGCCCATGCGTTTCGCCGTCGTCGTCGCGTGGCTCGCGGTCGCGTGTGCTGGGCCGGCGGCGTCGTTCGACGGGACGACCTACCGCAAGGGCCCCGTCGCCTTCACGTTGCCGGCGGCGCCGGCGGGGTGGACGCGGCTCGACGTGAGCGACGCGAGCCTCGCGTGGCGCGACGACGTGAACCACGCGTCGATCCTCGTCAACGCGCGCTGCCGCGGCGCCGACCAGCGCACGCCGCTCGTCGCGCTCACGAACCAGCTCGTGATCGGCTCGACGGAGCGCGACTACGAGAGCCAGCAGCCGGAGCCGTTCGACGGACGCGAGGCGCTCCACACCGTGCTCCGCGCGAAGTGGGACGGCGTGCCGATGAAGGCCGACGTCTTCGTCCTCTCGAAGGACGGCTGCACCTACGACTTCGTCTACATCGGCGCGCCCGACCGCTTCGACGCCGGCGCCCCCGCCTTCGAGTCCTTCGTCCGCGCCTTCAGGACCCTGCCGGGATCGGGCCTCGTATGACGGAGCACGGGCCCCCGAAGCGGCCGTCACAGCGGTCGCGAAGCGACCCGAGCGCGCCGCGCGAGGGCCGTGTCGGGGGCGGGGGTGTCGGGAGCAGAGCCCCCGACGTTGAAAGAGGGCCGGACAGTCTCACGCGTGGGTTCTCGATTCCGCCGCCGCCGCCGGAGCCGACGTTCGCGGAGTATCACGCCGATCGCTGGAAGCACTTCATCGAGCACCTCGGCGAGGTCGCCGAGCTCACGGTCCGTACGACGCGCTCGATCTTCCGTCGGCCGTTCGAGATCGCCTCCACCATCCAGCAGATGGAGTCGCTCGGCGTCCGATCGATGGGGATCGTCACCGTGACCTCGGTGTTCATCGGCATGGTCATGACGATCCAGTTCGCCTTCGGCCTGAAGCGCTTCGGCGGGCTCGAGTACATCCCGCGCGTCGTCGTCCTCTCGTTCTGCCGCGAGCTCGCGCCCACGCTCACCGCGATCATCGTCGGCGGACGCATCGGCAGCGGCATGGCGGCCGAGGTCGGCGCGATGAACGTGACGGAGCAGGTCGACGCGATCCGCGCGCTCGGCGCCGACCCCGCGAAGAAGCTCGTGCTCCCGCGCATGCTCGCCGCGATCGTGGTGATGCCGATCTTGAGCGTCTACGCGCTCATGCTCGGCATCCTCGGCGGCATCCTCGTCTGCTGGTTCCAGTTCGACGTCACGCCGACGTTCTTCGTCACCTCGTCGCTCGAGGTGACGCGCATCTCGGACTTCTTCGTCGGCGTCCTCAAGACGCCGGTGTTCGGCTACATCATCGCGATCGTCGGCTGCCACTTCGGGCTGCGCACCAGCGGCGGCACCGAGGGCGTTGGCTCCTCGACGACGCGCACGGTGGTCGCGGTGTCGATCACGATCCTGATCGCCGACTTCGTCCTCACGAAGCTGTTCATGTTCTTCCAGGCTTCGTGAGCCGGTCAGGGCGTCGCGCAGCTCTTTCGCGCGCAGGTCTGGTACGCGGTGTACTTCACGTACGAGCCGGCGCGCGCGCGGTAGCAGGCGTTGCTGCACTCGGAGGTCGCGGCCGCGTCGGTGCCGGCCGCGGCGCAGTCGCGGAAGCAGTTCGAGAGCGCGGAGCACTCGGGATCGCCGAAGCACGCGGTCGCCTCGGAGCAGCAGCTGTTCCCGAGGCACTGCACGTAGGCGGAGGTCTCGGCCGAGCCGGCGCCGTCCAGCATCGCGCAGGTCGCCGGCTCGGCGTCGAGGCCGCACGCGAGCTTGGTCGACGCGCCCTCCGGCGCGCAGGTGTCGCCGATCGCCTTCGCGAGGAGCTCGCGCGTGATCGCGCCGAACGTCGCGTACATGCCGCCGTCGCGGCAGAGGCGGCCGGTCTGACCGAACGTGGTCGACGCGACGCCGTAGATGACGAGCTGGCCGTTCTCGCGGCGGAGGAGGGGACCGCCCGAGTCGCCGTGGCAGACCTGGACCTCGCCCTGCGTCGCGGGCGCGCCGACGTAGACCTCGTAGTCGTCCGAGAGCGGGACCTCGTAGCGCGCGCGGAGGGCGGCGAGCTGCTCCGGGGTGGGGTTCGCGCCGAACATGTTCTTCTGCGCCTCGACGTACGCGTCGGCGGTCGGAAACGCGGCCTTGGCCGGCGCGCCGGTCATCGCCCCGAGGCGCACCGTGCCCATCTTGCGCGTGCTCGAGGTGCCGATCGCGTCTTGCGTGCCGTAGCCGATCGCGATGAACGGCGCGCCGAGGTCCTCCGCGCGCGGCGGGTTCGGCGCGATCGGGAGCGGCTTCGCGATCGTCGCCGGCACCGCCTGCTTGAGGCGGTAGAGCGCGACGTCGGAGCCGAGGCCGGTGTAGCCGCCGCGGAAGAGCGGCGCGACCTCGACCGACTCCACCTCGATCGCGGCGATCGGACGGCGCGCGTTCGGGCCGAGGAGGAAGAACACGCGCCCCCGCTCCATGCGGTAGCCGGAGCCCTCGACGGTGGGCTTGTCCATCACGCAGTGCTTCGCGGTGAGGACGACGTCGGGCGCGATGAGCGCGCCGGTGCAGTTCGAGGAGGCGGTGTTGCTCCGGAACGCGAGCTGGCCGATCGAGTCGAACTCGGCGTTCAGCGCGTCGACGCCGCCTTGGATGTCGCTCTCGTTCGTGTCGATCGCCGTCTCCGCCTCCTCGGTCGCGGCGGTGCACGCAGCGGTGGAGACCGAGGCCAGGACTGCGAGGACGACGAACGCGGAACGAGCCAAGAGCACACCTCCGAAAAGGAAGGCGGTTCCTACTCTCGAAATCGCGCGGCGCAACGCCGGTGAGGGGATTGAGACGTTTGCACTTCTCGAGCAATTTCAGGGGGGATAGCGTGGGTCCGGATGATCGACGCGCGGGCCCGGAAGATCGCGTTCGCCCTGCTGGCGAGCCCCGTCGTCGTCGTCGCCGTCCTCTCGTTCGACGCGTCTCGCCGGCGCGCGGCCAGCCGCGCCCAGCAGCCCGCGGTCGACGCGCTCGCGGTGCGCCTCCCCACGAGCGACCTCGCGCTCTCCGGCGGAGCGCGCTGGCTCCGCGCGCCCTCGCTCGAAGAGCCGTCCGCGGCGTTCGCCGACGGCCCCGCGATCCCGGACCCCGATCCCGCCGGCGGCGCGATGGCGCCTCCCGTCGGCGCCTGGCCAGAGGCCCGCAAGTGAGCCGAGCGACGCGTCTCCGCGCGGGGGCGGGGCGATGAAGGTCTCGCTCCTCGCGTATGCGCTGGGTGCGCTCGGGCGGCGGAAGGCGCGATCGTTCGCGCTCGGCGGCGGGCTCGCGTTCGCGGTCGCGCTCATCGCCTCCGTGTTGTTCCTCACCGAGTCGCTGCGCGCGGAGGCGGATCGCGCGCGCGCGGCGCAGCCCGACGTCGTCGTGCAGAAGCTCGTCGGCGGACGGCCGTCGACGATCGGCGCGGCGGAGGCGGCGAAGCTCGGCGACATCCCTTCCGTGCGGAGCGCCGTGCCGCGCGTCTGGGGCTACGTGTTCCTGCCGGCGCTGCAGGGCAACGTCACGATCGTCGGGACGCCGAAGGGCGCGCCCGCGCTCTCGCAGTCGAACGGCGTCCTCGAGCACGGTCGCGACGTGACGCCGGGGCAGCACGAGATGATCGCGGGCGTCGACCTCGCGCACTTCCTCGGGATGTTGCCCGGCGACGAGCTCGGCCTGCCGTCGGCCGATCCGCGCGCGCACGCGATGAAGCTCGTCGGCACCTTCCGCTCGTCGCTCGATCTCTGGACCGCCGACGTCATCGTCTGCGACGAGGACGACGCGCGCGCGCTCCTCGGCGTGCCGGACGGAGAGGCGACCGACGTGGCGGTCACGCTCGCGAACCCGGCCGAGGCCCGCGTCGTCGCGCGCACGATCCTCGAGCGCATCCCGGCCGCGCGCGTGATCGAGAGGGACCTCCTCGAGCGCGTCTATCACCTCGCCTACGGCCGCCGCGCGGGCCTCGTGCTCGGCGCGTCGATCCCCGCCATCCTCGCGTTGCTCGTCCTCGCGTGGGATCGCGCGAGCGGCCTCGGCGCCGACGAGCGCCGCGAGATCGCGATCCTGAAGGCGGTCGGCTGGTCCACCGCGGACATCTTGTGGGCGAAGCTCTCGGAGTCGATCCTCGTCGGCGCGGCGGCGACCGCGCTCGGGCTCTTGCTCGGCTACGCCTGGGTTTACTGGCTCGGCGCGCCTGGGCTCCGGCCGGCGCTCGTGGGGTGGAGCGTGCTCTATCCGCGCTCGGCGCTGACGCCCGTGGTCGACGTCGCGGAGCTGCTCGGCGTGACGACTGCGATCCTCGGCCCGTTCGTGCTGCTGAGCATCGTGCCCGCGTGGCGCGCCGCGACCGCCGATCCCCTCGAGTCGATGCGCTCGTGATAAGCTGAGAGGCGTGGTGAGCTTCGACGCACGCGTGTTCACGCTGGAGGAGGTCAACGACCTCGTCCCGAAGCTCGCGCCGGTGGTGAAGCGTCAGCTCGAACGGCGCTCCGCGATCGAGGCGCTCTTGATGAAGCTCGGTCGCGAGCTCGGGGACGTGCCGGAGAGCATCGTGCTCGACCCCGCCGATCCGACGAACATCCGCGAGATGAAGCGCGACCTCGTCCGCCAGATCGAGGAGTACCGCGCGGGCTGGCGCGAGGTGGAGGAGATGGGCGCGGTGCTCAAGGACGCGCGGAGCGGGCTCCTCGACTTCTACGGCAACGTCGACGGGAAGCTCGTCTGGCTCTGCTGGAAGTACGGCGAGGACGCGGTGAACCACTACCACGCGCTCGAAGAAGGCTTCTCCAACCGCAAGCCGATCGCGCAGAGCATGCGGCAGCGGCTCCTCAACTAGGTCGCGATGACGACGCCCGATCGCCAGGCGGCGGCCGCCGCGATCGACGCCTTCCTTCGAGCGCTCGGCGTCGCGTCGGAGGAGACGGCCGGCACCGGCGAGCGCGTCGCGCAGATGTTCGCCGAGGACCTCTGCGCGGGCTACGCGGTCGACACGAAGGCGCTCGTCGAGGGCGCCGTCATCGACGTGAGCCGGCCTTCGCTCGTCGTCGTGCGCGACGTCGCGGTGACGACGACGTGCCCGCATCACCTCCTCCCGTCGATGGGGAGGGCGACCGTCGCGTTCAAGGCGACGACGCGCGCGATCGGCCTCGGCGCGGTGGCCGCGCTCGTCGACGCGCACGCGCGGAGGCTCGCGCTGCAGGAGCACATCGGCGAAGGCGTCGTCGACGACCTCGACGCGTGCCTCCGCCCCGACTGGGTCGGCTGCCGCCTCGTGCTCGCGCACGGCTGCATGATCGCCCGCGGCGAGCGCGCGATCGGGACCACGGTCGAGACCGTCGCCCTGCGCGGCCCGCCCGATCGCGTGAGCGAGGCCCACCGCGCCCTCGGAGTCGGCGCGTGACCGTCGGCGGACGCGTTCGCGTCGGGGGTGGCGCGTGAGCGTGGCGGTCGTGACTGGGGCGGGGCGGGGGATCGGGCGCGCGATCGCGAGTGAGCTCGCCGCGCGCGGGATGGACGTCGCCGCGCTCGGGCGGGACGAGGCCGCGCTCGCGGCGGTGGCGGACGAGGTTCGCGCGCGGGGGCGTCGCGCCCTCGCGGTCCACTGCGACGCCGCCCGCGCGGACGAGGTCGAGGCGGCCGCCCGCCGGATCGTCGCCGAGCTCGGCGTCCCCACCGTCGTGATCCCCAACGCCGGCGTCGTCCATCGCCGCTCCATCCTCGACACCACCGAGGCGCAGTGGGACGAGCAGCTGGACGTCAACCTGAAGGGCCTCTTCCTCGCGGTTCGCGCGTTTTTGCCGAAAATGCTCGAGGCGAAGCGCGGCCGTTTCGTCGCGATCGGCAGCATCTCGGGGACGCTCGGCACCCCCCGCCTCGCGGCCTACTGCGCGTCGAAGTGGGGGACGGTGGGCTTCGTCAAGTCCTTCGCCGAGGAGCTCCGCGGTACGGGACTCCAGGCAATGTGCGTGATGCCGGGATCCGTCGACACGGATATGCTGAAGGGGAGCGGCTTCGCTCCCGCGATGCAACCCGAAGACGTCGCGCGGATCGTGGCCTGGCTCTCCCTCGAAGCCCCCAACGCCATGAACGGAAGCTGTGTCGACGCCTTCGGACCCTGAGCACGCGATGCAAGACCTCTTGGAGATCGACGACGCGATTTTGGAGGAAGTGCCGGTCTTCCCGCTTCCGCAGATCGTCCTCTTTCCGCACGCGCACCTCCCCCTCCACATCTTCGAGCCGCGCTACCGCACGATGCTCGAGCACTGCCTCGCGTCGAACCGCGCGATCGTGATCGCGCAGCTCGACCGCAAAGGTGGGGACCGCATCAACGAGTACGCGGGCGCGGGCTTCATCACCGAGCACCACAAGCTCGCGGACGGGCGCTCGAACATCGTCGTCGCGGGCCGCGCGCGCGTGCGCCTCGAGGAGCTCGTGTTCGAAGATCCGCCGCGCTACCCGTACAAGCGCGCGCGGGCGACGCTCATCAACGAGCCGTCCGTGCCGGTGAGCGATCACGAGGCGAGCGCGCTCCTCGCCGCCGCGTCGATGTTCGCGTCGGAGGTGAAGAAGCACGACCCGACCTTCACCTTCCGCCTCCCGCGCGACGCGGACGCGAGCGGCATGGCCGACGCGTGCGCCTTTCAGCTCGTGGTCGACCCCGCGATCCGGCAGGCGATCCTCGAGCAGGTCGATCCGCTGAAGCGCGTGCGCATGGTGACGAACCAGCTCGCGGTGCAGCACAGCGCGATGCTCGGCGACGCGGTCGGCTCGCTCCTCAACTGAATGCTCCTCGACGCAATGCTCATCGCCGACGCGCCGAAGAAGGAGGTCGGGCGCATCCCGCTCGCCGAGCTCAAGGAGAAGGAGCTCGTGCGCCTGACCTATCCGCCGTTCGACGTGCTCGTCGCGTGGGCGGACGGCAACGTCTACGCGATCGAGGACGCGTGCAACCACGCCGGCGCGAGCCTCGCCGAGGGCTGGCTCGAAGGTCGCTGCGTCGTGTGCCCGATGCACGCGTACGCGTTCGACCTCGAGACCGGCCACCTCGATCGCCCGAAGGGCCTCTGCGGCGATCAGCGCGTCTACGAGGCGCGGATCGAAGGCGACGAGGTCGCGGTCTACGACACGTTCGCGCTGTCGATCGGCTGAGGCGATCACTTCATGAGGAGCGTCGCGTTCGTCGCGAGCGGGCTCACCTGCTTCGCGATGTTCGTCGTGACGGCGTACGCCATCACGATGCGGCCGAAGCCGCCGCCGCCTCCGCCCGCGCCGCCGCCGTGATCCGGGAAGCCGAGGTCGGGCGCGCGTCCGTTGCGGCTCGCGGCGGGAGCGCCGTCGCCGCCCCAGCCGCGCGCGCAGCGGCTGCCGCGCGCCGGCGTCATGTCCGCGCGCCCGTCCTCCGCTTCGCCGCCGTTGCAGCCGTTGCCGGTGCCGGCCGCGCTCGAGCCGCCCCCGCCGCCGTGGGCATAGAGCTCGGCCGCGTAGAGGTCGATCGACGGAGCCTCCACGTAGATCCCGCCGCCGGAGCCGCCGCCGGCGCCGTCGCGCCGGTTGCCGACCGGAGTTCGACCGCCGCCGCCGCCGGCGGTGATGACGCCGCCGAGCACGATCGAACCCGCGCTGGAGATCTGGAGCGCGCCGCCTCCGCCGCCGCCGAGGACGCCGGTGAACCCGCCGCCGTCGTCGCCGCCCGCGCCGCCGGAGCCGCCGGTGAGGAGGCGCAGCGTGGTGTCGGCGCACGCGCCGCCCGCGGCGCCGCCGCCGTTGTTGCCGCCGCCGATCGGGATGTCGTCGCCGCCGCGGCCGCCCG